>CAMYMX010000241.1 GCA_947259605.1 uncultured Polyangiaceae bacterium
CCCCATCAAGCTCAGATATTCGAGGTATTTGTCGGTGATGAACGAGATCGGCAGGTCGAGGATGTCGAGCTCGTGCTTCCGGATCAGATGCAGGAGCAGGTCCAACGGCCCCTCGAAATTGGGCAGCTCGATCCGGAAGTTCGGGTCCAGTGCCTCGGGCGCTTCTTGGGGCTCGGGCACCGGCATGGGGCTGGGCTCGCTCATCGCAGTGGAACCATGCGCTGGTACGCTCCCAGGTGTCAATCGCTACGGGCTTCGTCGAGGGCTTCCATCACCGCTTCGACGTGCCCCTTCACTTTGACTTTGGGGAAGTGCTTGATGACTTTTCCGTCCGGTCCGATCAGCACGGTCGAGCGGATGATGCCCATCGACTTTTTGCCGTACATATTCTTTTCGCCCCAGGCACCGTACTTCTCCAGCATCGAGCCGTCGGCGTCGCTGAGCAGTGGGAACTTCAGCTTGAATTTGTCAGCGAACTTACAGTGGGAGTCGATCGAGTCCTTGCTGACGCCGACGACGACCGCATCGCGCGCCTTGATTTTGCGCAGCGCCGCGTTGAAGTCGTTGGCCTCGGTGGTGCAGCCCGGTGTGTTGTCGCGCGGGTAGAAGTAGAGGATGACGTACTTGCCCGCGAGGTCCTTGAGGGCCAGCTTGCCTCCGGTGGACGAGGGCAGATTGAACGCAGGAGCCTTGCGGCCTTCTTTGATCATGGAGACCGCTCTATTGCCGGTTTGCACCTGCTGTCAACGCCCCACGGTCTTCACGAACTTGGAAACCCGGCGAGACGCGCCCAAGATCGAGGCATGACCGCGCGAACTCTGATCGTGGGAGATGTCCATGGCTGCCGCGAGGAGCTCGAAGACCTGCTCGAAGAATCGGGCTGGGAGGACGGCGATGATTTGGTTCTGGTCGGAGATTTGGTTGCCAAAGGTCCGGATTCCCTCGGGGTTCTCAGGCTCGTTCGAAAGCTCGGCGGGCGGGCGGTTCGCGGCAATCACGACCAGCACTGCCTGAAATGGTGGGATGCGCGCCAGGCAGGCGACGATCCTCCGAAGCTCCGGCCGGCCCATCAGCGGGTGGCCGAGGAGCTCGAAGAGGAGGATTGGCGTTGGCTTGCCGGCCTTCCGCTGTGGCTCGAGCTGCCCGAGCACGACGCCCTCGTCGTTCACGCCGGGCTCGTGGTCGACTTGCCGCTGGAGGAGCAGGATCCCTACGACCTCATGAACATGCGGAGCATCCTGAAGGACGGGAGCGCATCGAGAAGCTACGAGGAGGGTACGCCCTGGGCCATGCTCTGGCCGGGTCCGAGGCTGGTGGTCTTCGGGCACGATGCGGTGCGCGGCCTTCAGAACCACCCTCATGCGGTCGGTCTCGACACCGGCTGCGTTTACGGCGGCTGGCTGACCGGCCTCTGGCTGCCCAGCCGAGACCTCGTCGCCGTGCCTGCGCGTGCAGCCCACGCCCAGCCCGGGAAAGATTGAGCGCGGTGGAAGTCTTCGTGTGCCGGCGAGAAGAGCTTCGGGAAGGCGAGGTTCGGACGACCCAGCTGGGCCTTGACGCCGACGGCATCCCGATCGCGGCCTTGTTGCTCATCGATGCGAACGGCGACGTCGTCGCCTACCGAAACCTGTGCCGGCACCTTCCAGTGCCCCTCGACGGCGGGACTGGGCAACTGCTCAGCGAGGACGGCGCGCACTTGATCTGTGGAACGCACGGCGCGATGTACCGGCTCCTCGACGGGTACTGCGTCGACGGCCCGTGCGAGGGGCTTTCTCTTGAAGCGCTGCACGTACGCGAGGACGGAGGCGAGCTCTACGTCTCCGACCTCGCCGAGCCTCGATAGCGGGAAACAGGCGGCTTTCGAGCACAAATTTGAGTGACCGGGCGGTGGCGGCTATCGTGGTGGATTCATTTGGGGGGAAATATATGCGTAAGTACGCTTGGTTGATTTTGAGCATGGGTTTGACCTTCGGCCTCGTTGGCTGTGGGGATGATGGGAACACCGGTAGCGGCGGCAGCGGCGGCAGCGGCGGCAGCGGTGGCTCGGGCGGCGGCACCGCCACCGTAAGTGGCATCGTGTACCAGACTGATGACGCCGACGGGATACCATTCCAAGGCGCCACCGTTTCGGTTGTTGGCGGTGCATCAGCGACGAGCGGCGTCGGTGGTGTGTTCTCGCTCCAGGCAGCGGTCGGGGTGGCTACCGTGGTTGTGAGCGCGGATGGTCACTGGGGTGAGCTTCAGGTTGGCGAGGTGCCCGCAGCGGGGCTCGCCGACCTCGAACCCGAAGTCATTCCCGACGCGATGGTCGATGATATCGCGCTCGCACTGGCGGAAACCATCGATGACGCACAGGGCATCGTCGCCGTGGAATTCGAGAACCCGGTTGCCGGCAACTCCGCGGACGTCGGGATCAACTACGGCTTTGCCTTCGTGTTCAATGCCGATGACGAGCCGGTTCTCGGCACCGAGCTGCTCGCAGGCGGCGGCAACGAGGTCATCTTCGTCAACGTCGATGTCGGCGCTGACTCCATGCCCACCGCAAAGAACGCCAGTGATGCCGACTGCGCGACGGATGTCCCGGCCGCTGCCAATCCTACACAGCGGAAGGTGATCACGTTGGTGCCCATGAACTGCCCTTAGCGCCCGGTTTCGTGACGTGACATGAAGGACGGGCTGGCGACGATGTCGTCAGCCCGTTTTTTCTTGCCGGGCGGTCCACGCGGCGGGCGAGGAAAGCGGACCGATATCGGCCCAGGGCTTGTCCTCGGAGTGGCGAACGATGTTCTTGCGGGCCGTGAGCACCTCGACGCCGTCCCGGGTCACCAAGACCGTGTGCTCGAATTGTGCCGAAAGGGACCGGTCCATCGTCAGCACCGTCCACTCGTCGTCCATCACCTCGGTCTGGTAGCCGCCGATGTTGATCATCGGTTCAATGGTGAAGACCATGCCGGCCTTCAAGCGCTTGTCTTTGCCCCGTCGGCCGAAGTGCGGGATCTGCGGCGGCATGTGGAACTCACGGCCGACGCCGTGTCCGACGTAGTCCCGAACGACCGAGCAGCCCTTGCCCTCGGCATACTCCTGAATCGCGGCGCCGATGTCGCCGATGCGATTGCCGTGTTTCACTTCCGCGATGCCGCGCTCGAGGCAGCGGCGCGCGGTCTCCACGACCAGAATCGCTTCGTCGCTCGGCTCGCCTATGTAGAACGTCACGCTCGTGTCCCCGTGATAGCCGTGCTCCCTCGGCAGGTACGTCGTGACATCGACATTGACGATGTCGCCGTCGGCGAGAACCTGGTCCCCTGGGATCCCATGGCAGACGCAGTCGTTGACGCTGGTGCAGACGCTCTTGGGAAAGCCCTTGTAGTCGAGCGGAGACGGATACGCGTCGCGAGAGACGATGTATTCGTGGACGAAGCGGTCGATCTCGTCGGTGGCGATGCCCGGGCGGATCATCTCGCCCACCGCGGTCAGGCAGTCAGCCGCGAGTTGGCAGGACCGCCGCATGTCCTGAAGCATGCGCGGCGTCATGAGCTCGATGGCAGACAATGGATTCCTCAACCGAAAGGACGTACAGCGTGTAGGACAGGGCCGCAAATTGTCGAGCGAACGCGCCTTCTTGCCGCTGGTTTGACCCTTCGCTGGGATGGCACTAGATAGCCGCTCCGAGAGGGTTCAAGGCTTTTTTGATGCCAGACACGTACAACAACGTCCCCATGAGCGACTCGATGGCCGAACGCACGGTGAAGGAAGATGCGTTTTGGACGGGCCCTAAGCTCATCCTCCTGAGCTTCGCGACCCTTGCGGTCGCTTTCGCGCTCCTCTGGTCGATGGCTGAAGGCATCATCGGACCGACCCAGCACGACGCGGATTACGGCCACGAGCAGCATCTCCTTCAGCGCGGCGGCGGCCCGCTCGACTGAGCCTGCTTATCTAGAAGTCGAAATCGAGCTCCTTCGGCTCGTCGTCGTTCTTGAGCGAGTCGTCTTCCCCGGGTTCGAAGGTGGCTTCGGAATAGAGATCGTCCAAAGACCATCCGGCCTTGTGGTGGCGGCGCAACTCTTCGCGCTCGAACTCAGCCATGTTCTGATAGTTCTTCGGTCCTCTAGGGCGCATGTCCCCTCCCTTTTCGCCAACTCGCCAGCCGTAAACTGGTATGGCAAATGACTACTTTATCCTACATCTGGGCACACCCTACCCAGCGTGATCGAGATGGCAAAAAAACAGACGAGATTGAAACCATGGACCTGCGCTGGTAGACGCAGTCCATGAGTCGGGTGGTAGCGATCGCCAATCAGAAGGGCGGCGTCGGGAAGACGACCACGGCGGTCAACCTGGGCGCCAGTCTGGCCGTGGCCGAGCAGCGCGTCCTTTTGGTCGATCTCGATCCGCAGGGCAATGCATCAACCGGTGTCGGAATCAGCCCCGGCGATGAAGATCTCGAGGGCTCGTACGAGCTGTTGCTCGGCGAGGTCGAGACGGCCGACGTGATCTACGAAACCGACATGCCCTACCTGCACGTCATCGCTGCGACGCAAGACCTGGTCGGCGCCGAGCGCGATCTTCTGCAGGCCGACGACAGCGCGGTGCGTTTGCGCAAGGCGCTCGAAGCGGTTCGCGACGATTACGACTTCATCGTCATCGATTGCCCACCCTCACTGGGCATGTTGACGATCAACGCCTTGACCGCGGCCGACATCGTGATGGTTCCGCTTCAGTGCGAGTACTACGCGCTCGAAGGTTTGTCGCAGTTGGTGGGGACCATCGAGCGCGTGCGCGCTTCGGTCAACGAGCATCTCGAGATTCACGGTGTGGTGCTCACGATGTTTGATTCTCGCAACAACCTCGCCAATGAAGTGGCCGAGGAGGTTCGGCGCCACTTCCACGTCTACGAGACCATCATCCCGCGCAACGTGCGCTTGGCCGAGGCTCCTTCCCACGGCAAGCCGGTGATCTTGTATGACGCCTCGTCGCGGGGCTCATACACCTATCTGAACCTGGCACGCGAGCTGCTCGAGGATCTGGAGGTTGCGGCCTAGTGGCGCGCAGACGCTTGGGGCGTGGCTTGGACGGCTTGCTGCCTGCGGCGCCGCCGGCCGCAGAACGCGCCGCGAAAAACACCGCCGCCATCGAGGACCTTCACCCCGGCCGGATGCAGCCGCGCGGGCGGATGGGCGCAGAAGGGCTTGCCGAGCTCGCTGCCTCCATTCGAGAGCACGGTGTCCTCGAGCCGATTCTCGTGCGCAAGCGGACTTCGGGTGGCTTCGAGATCATCGCGGGCGAACGCCGTTGGCGCGCTGCCCAGCAGGCGGGCTTAAAAGAGGTGCCGGTCTTTGAACACGACCTTGGAGACGAAGCCGCGTTCGAGGCCGCCCTCGTCGAGAACCTACAGCGGGAAGACCTGAACCCGCTCGAGACGGCGCGCGCGTTTCAGCGGTTGGTAGACGACTACGGGTACACTCAGGAAACGATCGCCAGCAAGGTGGGCAAGGAGCGGTCCACGGTGGCCAACGCCCTGCGCCTCTTGAAGCTTCCGAAGGACGTGATGGACCTCATCGAAGACGGCCAACTCAGCGAAGGCCACGGCCGCGCCCTGCTGTCGGCGCCCAGCGTGTCGACCATGAAGAAGCTTGCGCGCAGCGCGGTGTCCAAGGGCTGGAGCGTCCGCGAAGCCGAGCGGCAGGCCCGGCGCGTCTCGCAGGGTGATGGCAACGGCGCTGCACCGAAAAAGGCGGGCAAGAGCACCAACGTACGGGACCTCGAGCTTCGTTTGTCTCGCGCACTGGGCTCGACGACGAAGATTCACGAAAGCGGCAAAGAGCGCGGACAAGTTCGGATCAACTACGCGAGCTTCGACGAGCTCGACCGAATCATCGAGAAGCTGACTTCGTAGAAGTGAGCCTACCGGGACGCGGGGGAACGCGATGTGGGGGTTCGACGGACGGGGCGCGCTGCCGCGGATGTTGGGGGAGCGGGTCTTGGGTGGGTTGCCTGGTACGGCTTGTTGACACCGCCCCGCCCACCCCCACCCGTAATCC
>CAMYMX010000242.1 GCA_947259605.1 uncultured Polyangiaceae bacterium
TGAGCTGGGGTGGCACGTTGGAAGGCAACCCGCCCATGGAGTCGGGCGCTTCCCAAAACGACATGGACTACCTGCACATCATCGACCTCAAGAAGGCCGAGGCCGTCTACAAGGCCGGTAAGACGACGAAGATCGCGGGCATGGACGTCATCTCGCTCGAGACCACTAATGCGGAGGGTCTTTTGCACCTCGTCGGCGAGCCGAAGAGCCCGCATGGCGTGGACGTCACGCCAGATGGCAAGGAGCTCGTGGTTTCGGGGAAGCTCGACACGCACGCCACGGTCTACAGCTTCGAGAAGCTCAAGGGCCTCATCGACGCCAAGAAGTACGACGGGAAAGACCAGTACGGCGTCCCGATCCTTCCCTTTGCCGACAGCATTCGAGGGCAGGTCGAGATCGGCCTAGGTCCGCTTCACACCCAATACGACGACAAGGGCAACGCCTACACCTCGGTCTTCATCGAGTCGACGGTCGCGAAGTGGTCGCTCAAAGACCTCAAAGTGCTCGAGAAGGTCAAAGTGCACTACAACGTCGGTCACATCGTGGCGGCCGAGGGGGACACCGTCAGCCCCGATGGCGGGTACCTGATTGCGATGAACAAGTGGGCACTCGATCGCTTCTCGAAGGTTGGTCCCCTGCTTCCGCAGAACTTTCAGCTGATCAACATCAACAGCGAACCGATGCAGCTCCTCTACGACATGCCGCTTCCACTTGGCGAGCCGCACTATGCTCAAATGATCAAGGCCGATAAGCTCAACCCCGCCGACGTGTACAAGCCCGCTGGCTACGACGTCGTCACCGACGAGCACAGTCCGAACGCGGTCACTGCCGGCAAGGAGCGTATCGAGCGCGAAGGCAAGGACGTTCACGTCTACATGACCTCGGTGCGAAGCCACTTCACCCCGGACATCGTCCGCGTGAAGAAGGGTGACACGGTCCACCTGCACATCACCAACGTGGAGCAGGCCCACGATGCGACCCATGGGTTCACCGTAGGCTCGTACAACGTTCACAGCAGCCTCGAGCCCGGCAAGCACGTCGACATCACGTTCAAGGCGGATAGAGAGGGAACGTTCCCATTCTACTGCACCGAGTTCTGTTCGGCCCTCCACCTCGAGATGGCGGGCTACCTCTTGGTGGAACCCAGTTGATCGGAGGCGCCCCACGCGTCGGCCGCGGGCGGAACGCTCCCGGCCGTGCGCGCTGGTGCGCGTTCGGGCTCATCACGCTTGCGGCATGTGCGTCTCAGGAGGCGCCGCCACTCTCGGCTCAGGCGGCGCTTCCGGCGCCTCTGAAGCCGAGTGATTGTGTCACGGTCGCTGCGGGGTCGAACCTGCAGACGGCTGTCGACGGCGCCCAAGAAGGGGTGGCGTTTTGTCTCGAACCAGGGTCGTACGCCGGGCCTTTGACGCTCGACAAACGGGTCGAGATTTGGGGTCCTCGCGAGGCGGTGATTCGTTCCGCAGGCGAGGGGACAACGATACAAATTGAGGGGAATGGCGCAGCGCTCGTCGGGCTGACCGTGGATGGCAGCGGTGGTCGTTTTGACACGCTCGATGCGGCTGTTCATGTCGTTGCCGACGATGTCCGCGTGGAAGGCGTGCGGGTTCAGGGCGCGGCTTTTGGGCTGCTGATCGAAAAGGCGAACCGCGCCTCGATTCTAAACAACGTTGTCCAGGGCCCCGACGATGGCCCCCTCGGTCTTCGAGGCGATGGCATTCGACTCTGGGAGACCCGTGACTCCGTGGTTCGGGACAATCAGGTCATCGGATGCCGCGACATGGTCGTCTGGTACTCCAGCCGCAATCGACTCGTTCGAAATACGGTCGTCCGAAGCCGATACGGCACACACTTCATGTACAGCCACGACAATCACGTCGAAGGAAATCGCTATATCGACAATGTGGTCGGGATTTTCATCATGTACAGCCGCAACTTGGCGCTGCGCGACAACCTCCTCGCTCGGTCGACGGGCCCGGGTGGCATGGGCCTCGGCATCAAGGAGTCCGGCAACTTGACGGTATCGGGCAACGCGTTCATCGCAAACACCAAAGGCGTCTACATGGACACCGCACCGCTCGAACCCGACGACTTCAACACCTTCGAGAACAACGCGTTCTTTCATTCGGAGGTGGCCGTGCTCATGCACTCGAGCGAAAAACGAAACGCGTTTCGGGGCAACCAGTTCGTGAGCAATCGTAGCCAACTCCAGGTGGAGGGAGGCGGTGACGCACTAGCCGTCGAATGGGATGGAAACTCTTTCGACGACTATCCCGGCTACGACATGGATCGCGATGGTTTCGGTGACATTCCCTACGAGCTTCGTCGACTGAGCAGTCAGCTCGAAAGCACGTATCCGCAGCTGCAGTTCTTTCGAGGCGCGATCACGCTCCAGCTTCTCGACGCCATCAGCTCCCTCTTTCCAATGGTGGAGCCAAGAACCACGATGATCGACGCGCGGCCCAAGATGGGTGCGGTCGACTGGAGTCGCTTCGATGCGCGTTGAGGGCAGGGCGGTTCGAAAGCGGTTCGGCCGAGTCGAGGCGCTGCGAGGGCTCGATTTCAGCATTCCGAGTGGCGGGAAGGTGGGGCTCATCGGCCCGAATGCGTCCGGGAAGTCGACGCTGATTCGGATCATCCTCGGCCTGCTGCGCTGCGACGGAGAGCTCTTGCTCGACGGTGAGAAGAAGCGGCACATCGAGGCCGCCGACCGGATTGCATACGTTCCGCAGATCGCGCCCAAGTTCAACGCGTCCGTGGGCGAAGTGATCAAGGCGATCACCCGCGTTCGGGAGATCTCGCCGGACACGGTGCTGAGCGCTGGCAAGGAGCTTGGCATCGATCTAGCCGCTGTAGGGCGGCAGGCGTTCTGCAATCTGTCTGGCGGCGCCAAGCAAAAGACCCTGATTTCGCTGGCCCTCGCAAGCCAAGCATCGCTCTACGTCCTCGACGAGCCGACCGCCAGCCTCGACACGCAGTCTCGCCGAGACCTGTTTCACCTGCTCGCCGAGCGTACGGAGGGCGCAACCTTGATCCTTTGTTCCCACCGGCTCGAAGAGATTCGCACGTTGGTCGATCGGGTGATGGTCCTCGACGAAGGTCGGCTCGCGTACTTCGGCCCGACGGAGGACTATCTGGACCGAATGACGTTGAGCACGATCGACGTGCAGCTCCGCAACGGTGTCGACCACGAAACGCTCGTGGCGATGGGCTTTCAGGCAGGGGTCGCCGGCTGGTGGAGCCGCACTGCAACCCGCGCCGAGAAGCTCGATCTCGTCGCGCGACTCTCTCAACGCTTGGAGGGGCAGATCATCAACGTGCTGGTGCGTGACGCCGACGCCGTGCAGCTCGAAGAGGGAGGAGGCATCGACGATGTCCACCAAGATCATTAAGGCGCTCTTGTTGGCGCTTGCGTTCGTTGCCGCGGTCGTGGCCTTCGTCCGCTTCAACCAGGTGACGCTCGCAGAAGGTGCGGTTCCGGTCATTTGGGATCGGGAGGTATGCGCGCACTGCAAGATGCACGTGGGCGATCCGCGTTTCGCAGCCCAACTGCAAACCACCGACGGCAAAGTTCTCAATTTCGACGACCCTGGTTGCCTTTTCGACTACCTCCAATCCAGCGAAGGTACGGTCCATGCACTCTATTTTCGCAACCATCTCGAAGATGGCTGGCTGTCTGAGGCTGAAGTAGGCTTTCTTGTCGCCCAGGACTCCCCCATGGGTTACGGAATCCGCGCAGTCCCAAAGGGGACGCCCGACGCCCAAGACGTCGACTGGGCCAAGTCCCGGGCGCAGGACCAGCCGCACCAGCAGCACGGGGGTCCATGAACCGGCATTTGCGGTCCTATTTCGCCGTTGCCCAGCTCGACCTGGCCGAAGTCCTTCGGTCTCGTTGGCTGCTGTTTTGCATCGTCGTCTATGCGGTTCTTGCCGTCGTGTTCTTGCTGGTGGGCATGCGCGAGTCGACCGTATTCGGATTCACCGGCACGGGTAGGGTTTTGGTCTCGTACGTCCATGCGCTGCTGGTCCTGTTGCCCTTGATGGCGCTCATCGCGACGGGGTTGGTCGTCAACAAGGCGCGAGACGACGGCACGCTGGAGCTCCTGTTCAGTCAACCGATTTCGCGTGGCGCCTTCTTCAGCGCCATCTCGAGCGTCCGTTTCCTGGTGCTGCTGGCGCCCCTCGCGGTACTCATGGCCGCGGTTGGCATTTTCGGCCGTCTGGCCTTCGGACAGCCAATCGCCTGGAGCTTCATCGGGCACTGTCTCGTGCTCTGCTCCGTTCTGGTCTGGTCTTTTTGCGGGATCGGACTCTGGGTGTCGACGACGGTGCAGAACTCGGCGCGTGCGACGATGTACTTGCTGCTGATCTGGGTGGCCGGGATCGCGCTCATGGACTTCGCGCTCGCCGGCATGATGCTCCAGTGGCGGGTCGAGCCGAGGGTGGTGTTTGCTTTGGCTGCGCTCAACCCTGTCCAGTGCATCCGAATGGCACTGCTGTCGTCCGCCGACCCCGAGCTCAGCGTCTTGGGGCCGGTTGGCTTCTATCTTGCGAACCGGATTGGCGGCACGGGGCTCTACGTGCTCGGTGTCGCATGGCCCACGTTGCTCGGGTCGCTTGCTTGGATGGGCGGGCTTTGGAAGTTGCGCCGAGGAGACGTCGTTTAGGAACGGAAGGCCTGGAGGAGGCGAAATGTCAAACGCAATGGACGCATTTTATCGATTCTTGGACGAGCCCATCTTTCCATGGGCGCGAATCGTGCTCGCTCTGCTCACGATCTTTGTCGGGCTGAGCTTCACGGCGCCCATGTGGCACATCAACATGAAGGCACCGCAGTACCCGCAAGGGCTCGACCTCTACATTTACTCGTACAAAGTCGACGGCGGAAACGATGGCAACGACGTCCAAGAGATCAACGTGCTGAATCACTACATCGGTATGGCGCCGCTCGACCGCGCTGCGCTCAGCGACCTCGACTGGATTCCGTTCCTCTTCGCCGCGATGATCATTTTGGCCTTGCGAACGGCAGTGATCGGAAAAGTCGGATCCATGCTGGACCTCTTGGTCATGACGACCTACGCAGGCGTATTTGGCTTCGGACGCCTCTATTACAAGCTCTATACCTTCGGTCACAACTTAGACCCCAGAGCCCCGGTGACCATCGATCCATTCATGCCGGTGATGGTGGGCAAGAAGCAAATCGCGAACTTTTTGACCGAAGCCGGTCCTGGGCTCGGCACGTGGTACGTGGCGATATTCGCGACTGGGCTGACCCTGCTTCTGGTGATCCACCTGATCGTTGGCCGAAAGCGGCACGTTGCGTCTTCGCGCGGCTGAGTAGCCGAAAGCTCTGACGCCAGGGCGCTGGCAGACTGCTGCTGGCTGGAGTCCTGCGCCGAGGCCTGACACAATGGCTGGGCCCGATGGAAGCCAACCTTCACACGTTTGTCGTCTCTGACATGCACCTCACCGAAGCGGAAGAGCCCGACCCGGCGCGCCCGCTGTGGATGGCTTACAAGCGTCGCGAGTTCTTCATCGACGAGGAGTTCGCCAAGTTCCTGGACCACATCGAGCAGAAGGCGGACGGGCCGATCGAGCTGATCCTCAACGGCGACATCTTCGATTTCGACAGCGTCACTGCCGTGCCCAGCAAAGACCGGCATGTCGAGTGGTTGGAGCGGGCCCGCGGGCTAGGAAGCGAGGAGTGGAAAAGCCAGTTCAAGATGAAGGTCATCATCGACGATCACCCGCGCTGGTTCGAGGCGTTGGGCGCGTTCATTGCGCGAGGAAACCGGGCGGTCTTCATCGTCGGCAACCACGACGTCGAGATCTATTGGCCTTCGGTTCAACGGATGATTTGCGATGCACTCAGCGCCGCTCTCCCATCGAACATTGGCGAAGAAGAAGACGACGATCCGATCGTGTTCTGCAATTGGTTCTACCTGAGTGGCGGTGACACCTACGTCAGCCATGGGCACCAGTACGATCCCAACTGCGTCGTGCGTGACCCAATCGATCCCT
>CAMYMX010000243.1 GCA_947259605.1 uncultured Polyangiaceae bacterium
ACGAAGACGGCAGCAACCATTCGCTCTACCCAGGCTTTGCAGCTGAATACGTTCTGCGAACGCGAAGGCTCCGGTCCGAGGATTACGAAATCGCCCCGTTCTAGCTGGCCTCGAGCTTGCCTTCTACGTGCCTTCTAGGAGAGGCCGATGCCGCGCTGCAGTAGCTGGGTAGCGGCGAGGGCGAGCTTGCGGGCATCGGCAGAGGAGAGGTCTCGGACTCTGGGGTGGCCGTCGACGATCATGCGGGCGAGGCCATGGGTCAGGGCTTCGCCACTCAGGGCGATGAGCTCCGGGTCCGCGTCTGGGATCAAGCCCGCATTCTGGCCCTCATAGATGAGCGCGATCAACTTGAGTCTGCGCTCATCGTTGACCTCGCCCAGGAAAGCGCCCGAGACCGATGGTGTGCTCTGAACCAGCCGGAAGAGGTGGGTATGCTCCGCTGCGAAACGAACGTAGGCGACGGTCATCGCGCGAAACTGTGTCAGTGCGTCGTCGCGATCGTCGGCCGCTTCATCGAGCCTCTTCCGAAGGTCCGACGAAGCCTTTTCAGCGACGGCCTCCAGCAATCGCTGTTTATCGGCGAAGTGTCGAAACGGCGCGGCCGACGAGACCCCCGTCGCGCGAGCCAGCGCTCGCATGCTCAGCGCCTCGACCCCTTCGGAGTCGACGAGGCCGAAGGCCGTCTCCAGCAGGGCATCCCGCAGATTGCCATGGTGATAGGACTTCCGTGCTGAGCTCACGCGACGAGCTTACCAGACCATGTGAGCGGCGCTCACTTCCCGACAACCATGGTGTACGCAGTGCTAGCTTTCGCGGATCTGGCCGAAAAGAGGAGTCCCTTCGCAATGTGAGCAACGCTTACAACGGTACGGAGTCAGAAGTTAGCGGCACTTACATGCCCGAAAGACGAATGTTAGCGGCGCTCACATGAGCGAATAGGCTCACTGGCAAACGTTCTTCGAGAAGTCGCACTTGTAGCCGTAAGGGCAGTCCCGGCTCTCGATGCAAGGCAGCTGTTCGCACACGCCCTTTTCCCGATTGCAGAAGTACGGAGGCGAGCAGGAGTGCAGGTGACAGGCGATCTCAGCGCGTGAAGGACCCGTCGAGCGCGGCTCTCCCTCGCTGCTGGGGCCCGCCGCGGTGGTCCCCTTCGTGCCTGCCGGCTTGCTGCACCCTGCGGTGACCGCGAAGCAAGCAGCCGCCGCGAGAACCAAACCAAGTCTCCAGATGCCGCCCATTTGGGAAAGATGATAGGTTTCTCGCATGGCGGCAAAGCATATCCTGGCCTGCATCGACTTCTCCGAACATTCGACTAGGGCGCTCGACGAGGTTGGCGAATACGCGCGAGCCAACGGCAGCAAGGTGACACTCGCCTATATCTCGGACCCGCAGGGCTTCGTTCCACCGCAAGCCATCCTCGAGCCGGCATCCAAGACCGACGACGCCGGGCATGAAGCTGAGCTTGCGAAGCTGCGCGACAAGCATCTATCCGACGTTCCGGTGGAGCTCGCCGTGATTCCGGACCATGCCCCTGCCAGGGCAATCTGCGACTACGCAGAAAATCACGGCGTAGACCTCATCATTTTAGGTTCCCATGGACGAGGCGGCATGGAGCGCTGGTTGATCGGAAGCGTCGCCGAGCGCGTGGTCCGGCACGCAGCCTGCAACGTTTACGTCGTTCGGCGTTGACTTCAAATGAACCCCCTACCCTGTTAGGCTCGGCGCATGGGGAAGCGCAGGGCCTGGTCGATCCTCGGAAATTCGCAGCGTCTCGACGGCGGCGCGATGTTTGGCAACGCACCGCGCGCGCTCTGGCACAAGTGGGTCGAGCCGGACGAGCGCAACCGCATTCCCCTCGCATGCAGGGCGCTGCTGATCGAAGACGGCGACCGTCGAATCCTGTTTGAAACTGGGATTGGCGCCTTCTTCCCGCCTCCGCTCCGCGACCGCTTTGGTGTCCAAGAGGAGAGCCACGTCCTGCTCGACAACCTGCAGAAGGCGGGCTTCTCCCATGAGGACATCGACTGCGTCGTCCTGTCGCATCTTCACTTCGACCACGCGGGGGGTCTACTCACCGCGTACGAGCCCGAAGAGCCCATGCGGCTTTTGTTCCCCAATGCAACATTCGTGGTGAGCTCGGATGCGTGGAAGCGTGCCAAGCATCCGCACGCTCGGGACCGCGGGTCGTTCATTCCGGAGCTTCCTCCTCTGCTCGAAGAGAGCGGTCGCCTCGAAGTCGTCAAAGGTCATCGCTCGGAAACGCTCGGCGCGGACTATAAGCTTTGGCTTTCCGAAGGACACACGCCCGGCCTCATGTTGGCCGAGATCCCAGGTGACGATGGCCCGGTCGTGTACGCGGCGGACCTCATCCCAGGCCGCGCATGGGTGCACCTGCCGATCACCATGGGCTACGACCGCTACCCCGAACAGCTGGTCGACGAAAAGACGGACTTGCTGACGCGTTTGGTCGAGCAGCGGGGCCGCTTGTTCTTCACCCACGATCACCAGGTCGCCCTCGGGCGAGCCGCCCGCAACGATAAGGGCCGGTTTTTCGTCGAAGAAACCCGCACCGAGCTGGTGGGCGCTCCGCTATGAAGCGCGTGGTAGAGTAGCCCTCTTTGGAGGGACGATGCCTGACGGCAACGGCAAAACGCCCAGACGAATCGAAACCGGCGACCAGTACATCGAAAGCCTTCGCGGCCGGAACCTGAAGGTGTATCTATTTGGCGAGCTGGTTGCCGAGCCGGTCGATCATCCGATGATCAGACCATCGATCAACGCCGTAGCCGAAACTTACGAGCTCGCGATGCGTGAGCCTAAAGTCGCCACCGTCGAATCATCTCTGACGGGCAAGCCGGTGAACCGGTTCCTGCACGTTGCGCAGAGCCCCGAAGACCTGGTCGCCCAAAACATGATGCAGCGAAAGCTCGGCCAGAACACGGGCACCTGCTTTCAGCGCTGCGTCGGTATGGACGCATTCAACTCGCTCTACTCCGTCACCTATGAAATCGATGAGAAGCACGGCACCCCGTATCATGAGCGGCTCAAGGCGTTCCTGATTACCATGCAAGAGCTCAACTTCGTGGTCGGCGGTGCGATGACCGACGTCAAAGGCGATCGAAGCAAGGCCCCTCACGAGCAGGACGACCCCGATCTCTTCGTTCACATCACCAAACGAAACGAAGACGGCATTTGGCTCAAAGGCGCCAAGGCACATCAAACCGGGTGCATCAACTCCCATTGGATCATCGCCATGCCGACGATGCGGCTGGGTCCCGACGACAAAGACTACGCGGTGGTCGCCGCATTCCCGGTCGATGCGCCGGGCATCACCTATATCTACGGACGCCAATCCTGCGACACCCGAAGCATGGAAGGCAGCTCAATCGACGTAGGCAACGCGAATTTCTCGGGCCAAGAAGCCATGGTCATCCTCGACGACGTCTTCGTCCCCTGGGGCCAGGTCTTCATGGACGGCGAACACGAGTTCGCCTCGATGCTCGTCGAGCGGTTCACCTGTTACCATCGACGCAGCTACGTCTGCAAAACGGGCGTTGGCGATGTGCTCATTGGCGCTGCGGCGCAGATCGCCGAGTACAACGGGGTGGACAAGGCTTCGCACATCAAGGACAAGCTCGTCCAGATGACCCACCTGAACGAGACGATGTACGCGGCTGGCATTGCGTCTTCGCACCAGGCAATGCCCACCAAATCCGGCGCCTACCTGAACGACGACATGCTCGCGAATGTCTGCAAGCACCACGTCACGAAGATGCCATTCGAAATCGGACGGCTCGCCCAAGACCTGGCAGGCGGACTGGTCAGCACTGCGCCTTCGGAGAAAGAGCTCGAACATCCGGAGCTCAGCGCGCTTCTCGACAAGTACCTCAGGGGGCGCGCCGACGTTCCCACCAGAGCACGCATCCGCATCCTTCGCTTGATCGAAAACATGACGATGGGCCGGAACGCGGTCGGCTATCTGACCGAATCTCTGCACGGCGCCGGCTCCCCGCAGGCACAGCGCATCCAGATCGGCCGACAGATGGAGCTCGACTTCAAGAAGGGGCTCGCTCGACGCCTGTCCGGCGTGGATTCGGACGTCTGATGCGATGGCGAGGGTGCATCTGGCTCGGGAGCGCATGGCTTTGCATGGCGAGCCTTGGCTGCGACCGGGGCGCGACCGCGGAGACGCCCGTGCAGCAGGAGGATTCCGCCGAGGCGCACAGCGGGGCAGCCGAGCGCCAGAAGCCAAGCGAGCTCGTTTGGGGTGAGGGGGGACAGGAGGGCCTTCTGATCGGCGAGTACCGGCTCGCAGACGATCCCATCATCGACGGGGATACCATTCGAGTCGAGGGGATCGATGGCTCCCTTCGATTGCTCTCGCTCGACACCGAGGAAAGGCTCCACGGCAAAGCCAACCGAGTCGCCGCGTCGAAAGACTTCGAGCGGTACCTGAAAGCGAAGCGCGCGGACAAGGCGCGGCCGCAGAAGACGGGAACGCCCATGGGGGAAGAGGCGGCGAAGTTCGCCGAGGCCTTCTTTGAGGCCGCCGAGGTCGTGCGTCTGGAGCGCGATGACGCAAAAGAGATTCGCGGGAATTTCGGGCGACTTCTCGCCTACGCCTTCGTGAAGAAGAACGGACGCTGGACGAGCTACAACATCGAGTGCGTGCGCGCCGGGATGAGCCCGTATTTCACCAAGTACGGTTACTCGCGCCGCTTTCACAATCAGCTGACGCACGCCGAAGCCGAAGCCCGGGAGGCCAAGCGCGGCATTTGGGACCCGAGCGCCAAGGGATACGGAGACTACGACGAGCGCAAGGCCTGGTGGGACGCGCGGGCCGACTTCATTCGAGTGTTCGAAGACGAGGCACATCGAAGAGACGATTTCATCATGCTGTCGCAATCGGATGCGCTCGAGCGACTGGAAAAGAAGGTCGGCAAGGGGGTGACGGTCTTGTCGACCGTCGACGACATCGACCACTTCAAGGGACTGGTCCGCATCTCGTTGGCGGCGCAGAACCGCCAGCGGTTTCCCGTCATCTTCTTCGATCGGCGCCTGTTTCGTGCGTCGGGGATCGAAGGCTTCAAGGGTGAGCCGGTAACCGTTCGTGGCACCGTGGAGCGCTACAAGAAAGGCAGCTACCGGACGCTTCAAATCGTAGTCCAAAACTCGGGACAGATCGGGCTTCCCTCCTTGCCCTGAGAAGAGGACGAAACCGAAAGCGACCTCGACCGATAACGCCGGAAACCAATGAGGCGGGAGGTCGAGATGGCAGGTGTTCGGGATACGACAGGTGGAGTCGTGTGCTTGATGTTGATGGTCGGAGCCTGCGCGCGCGAGGAGCTCGCTGCGGCAGGCGGATGTGATGACTTCGTACCAGGTGACCTCGTCATCACCGAAGTCCACGCCAATCCGGACGGAAGCGACGGCGCTGGCGAATACGTGGAGCTGTTCAACACCAGCGGCGGCGCGCTAACGCTCGACGGCCTGACCCTTGCCTCGAGCCGCTCGGATGGAACCGGGGCCAAAGCACATCGCTTCTTCGGCGTGTCTGTAGACGCTGGCGACTATCTGGCTGTGGGGAACGCGCCCCTCGACTCGATGCCACCGCACCTCGACTACAGCTACGGAGACACGCTCGGTAATCTTCGGAACTCCGATGCGCGGATTTCGATTCGTTGCGGCGAACAGCTCATCGACGAAGTGAGGTATGAGAGCACGTCGGACGGCCGGGCGCTCGAGCTCGACGGAAGGTTGGCCCCCGACCACGAGCTGAATGACGAGTTGGCTCACTGGTGTACCACTCCCGAGGGGGTCGACGCGGTGTCTCCAGGCAATTTCGGGACCCCTGGAACGGGCAACAGCCCATGCGCGTTCGATGCACCCCAGGGTGGCTGTCTCGAATCTGGCACGCGGCGCGCGGTCCGCACTCCCGAGCAAGGCGAGGTGCACCTACGAGAATGGATGGCCAATCCCGCGGGCGCAGATGCCGATCTCGAATGGGT
>CAMYMX010000244.1 GCA_947259605.1 uncultured Polyangiaceae bacterium
TGGAGTACGCGTGCCCGATGTGGGGCCGATCGTTGACGTAGTAGATCGGCGTGGTGACGTAGAAGGGACGAGCCATTTCGCGCCCGAGACTAGCCAATATCGGCCGAGACGCCAGCTAGCGGAGATTTCGAAGACCAAAAAGCAAGGAGTCCAGCGCGACTTGCTTGTTGGCGTTCTTTTGCATGGATCGCACGCAGTCGTGAATCAGGGAGACACGCGCAGCAGCCGCCGTCGACGAAATCGGCGCCGCCCGCTCTTGCAACTCCTCCATGCGTTCGGAGAACCCCAACCCGTCTGCAACGACGCCCAGCGAGGTCGCCGCGAGATCCCTGTAGAAGCTTTGAAGCGTGAGTAGCGCGAGCTCGAGATCGTCCCGACGCGCCAACTGCTCGGCAAGCTCGACCAATACACCCGGGCCGGAGCCCCGAATCGCATCGTCGATCGAGAAGACGAGCTCGCTCAGCCTCTCCACCGCGCCATCGCTCGCCAGGGCCAACGCCACGTCGGCCCGGCCTCCGCTCAGCGCGATGGCGGGGGCAATGCAATCTTCGGAGACCCCTTTCGAGTTGAGAATGTCGCGCAGAACCGCGTGAGGAAGGCGCCCAAACCGAACGCGTTGGCAGCGCGAACGAATTGTTGGCAGCAGCGAGTCCGGGCGTTCCGAGGTGAGAATGAAATGCACGTTAGGGCGGGGCTCTTCCAGGGTCTTGAGCAAGGCATTGGCCGCCTCCGGCTGAAACACCGGAAACGACACGTCCGCCTCGGGGAAGATGAAGAAGGTCGCTCCAGCTTCAAAGGGAGCGAACTGGGCGAGTGGGAGGATCTCGGTGCGGAGGACTTCAACTTGGATGTTGCGCTTACCCTCGTCGCGCGGTCCGAACACGCGCACGTCGGGATGCGCCCCCAGCTCGATTCGCTCGACGATGTGTGGATCGCCCGAGGCAACGATGTCCGTCGCCAGTGCAAGCGCAGTGAGCTCTTTGCCCACGCCGCTAGGCCCGTCGAAGAGGTAAGCCGAAGCCACACGACCATGCTCACGGGCCCGACTGAGCGCCAGCACCGCACCGTCCTGCGCTCGAACGAAGTCGAGCGCGCTCACTTCCCGGAGCCTCCGGTAAAAATCGAAATCGCGATCGTTTGCACGGCGTCTACGACTTCATCGGGAGACAGGGCATCGGGGTCGACGAACGCTTGCATCACCAAGCCGTCGAGCAGCCCGATCACAATCCGGGGCAGGATTTCGAGAGAGATTCGAGGTTCGAGGCCGAGCGGTATCAAGTTCTGTTCGAGATATGCGCGTATCTGCTGTGCGCCGAGGTCGTAGAACTCAGCGAGCCTCGGACGAAGACTTTCATCGGACAGACTCAGCGCCAGCAGGTCCGCGACCACGAGGGCTTCGTCGCTGCGCTCCGCGCGGGTCGCCCAGAGCTCCTCGAGCGACTTCCGCAGCGCCGCGAAGGGATTGTCCGAAGGGGACCAAGCTTGCATCGTGCGCGCTTGAACGGCGTTGCAGGCGGTCTCGAGCACCGTGTGAATCAGCGCTTCTTTGGTCGGGTAGTGATAGTGCAGGGCGCCCTTGCTCATGCCGGCCTCTTTGGCAATGTCGAGCAGGCTGGTTTTGGCGTAGCCCTGGCGTGCGAGGACGCGGATGGCTGCGTCGATGATTTGCTGGGAGCTGACTGCGCTCTTTGCGTACGCCATGGACGTGCGACCATGACGCCTGCTCCTGGGGCGAGTCAACCGCCTGTGCTAGAGCCGCGTGGTGAGTGAACAAGGTCAGTCGCTAACGCGCCTCGTAGAGCTGATGCGCACCCTCCTCGGTCCCAACGGCTGCCCCTGGGATCGAGAGCAGACCCTCGAAACGCTTCGCCAGTACGTACTGGAAGAGGCACATGAAGTCGTCGACGCGATTGACCAGGGCACCCCGGAGATGCTCCGCGAGGAGCTCGGTGACCTCCTTCTGCAAGTCGTTTTTCAGGCTGCGCTGACCGATCAGAAGGGCTGGTTCGACATTGACGGCGTCGTCGATGCGATTTGCGAGAAGCTAGTTCGTAGGCATCCCTGGGTGTTCGGGGACGAAGAGGTGGACGACGCCAGTGGCGCCATCAACAGCTGGGAAGCGATCAAGGCGAAAGAAAAGAAAGACCGAGGCGCTCTGAGTGGCGTTCCGGTGGCCTTGCCGGGGCTCTTGCGCGCGGTCCGCATCGGCGAGAAGGCCAGCGCGGTCGGCTACGATTGGCCCGACGCCGGTGGTCCCCGTGCGAAGATCGACGAAGAGCTCAGCGAGCTCGACGAAGCTGCCGAAAGCCAGGACATGGCCGCACTAGAGCACGAGCTCGGCGACCTGCTGTTCGCGCTGGCAACGTACGGCCGCAAGCAAGGCTTGGATCCGGAAGCCGCGATCCGCGCCTCGCTGAATCGCTTCTCTTCGCGTTTCAGGCACTGCGAGCTCGCGGCGCAAGCGAATGGCAAGAGCCTTCGAGACTACGACGAGGCCGAGCTGGATGCGATGTGGGAGCGGGCGAAGGCCGTCGAGCGCAAGATCTAAAACGCCGCACGCTTTTTGCACTGGCGTAGCTGGATTCGATCGTCAGAGTCGCTCTGCGGGAAACGGCATGACCGCCTGAATCGAGGCCGCGCGGAGCAGCAGCATCAGTAAGCGATCCACGCCTAGCGCGTTGCCACCGCTTTCGGGCATGCCTCGTTCGAGGTCGGCCAAAAAGCGTTCGTCGATGGGATAGACGGGGAGACCGGCCGCTCGGCGCTCTACCTGATCGCGATCGAATCGTCGCCGCTGCTCCATGGCGTCGGTGAGCTCGCCAAAGCCATTGCAGAGCTCCACACCTCTGAAGAACGCCTCGAAGCGGTCGGCCATCCCATTGGGCTTGAGCTTCGCGAGCGACGCCATCGATGCGGGCCAATCCGTCACGACGATCGGCCGCTCATTCCCAAGACGCGGTTGAACCTGCTCGGCCCAAACTCGAAAGAAGCGCTCCTCGTCGTCGATCAGCGAGTCCAGCGTCAGGTCCGTGTGAAACTGCAGCGCTTCGTCGACCGTCATCCGCTGCCAAGGTGGCTGAACCTCCGGGGCGGGTTGGTCCAGTGACCTGGCGACGAATGCGACGAGCTCCTCGGTGTCACGGATTACGTCGTCGGATGTCGCGTCCGCGCGATACCACTCGAGCATCATGAACTCGCGTTCGTGATGACTGCCCTGCTCTTCGCTACGGTAACTTCGACAGAGTTGAAAGATACGCTTTGCGCCGGCGCTCAGAAGCCGCTTCATCTGGTATTCGGGACTCGTCGCGAGCCAGCCGACGCGCTCGCCCGTGTAGTTTCGCACCTCGAACGCCGACAGATGCACATCGAGCCCCGGGGAGGGCACGATGGCAGGGGTCTCTACCTCGATGAAATCGCGTTCTGAGAAGAACCGTCGAATCGCTGCTAGCAGGGCGGCACGGAGCTCCAGTACCTGAACCACTTCGGCATCAGCGGGCCCTGGCACTCGGCGCTCAGCCTTTGACGCGTTCCACGTAGGAGCCGGTCCGCGTGTCGACCTTCAGCCGATCGCCTGCATTGACGAACAACGGCACGTTGACCTGCAGACCCGTCTCGAGGGTCGCCGGCTTCGTGGTGTTGCTGCTCGTGTCTCCCTTGAACCCAGGCTCCGTCTCGGTGACCAGGAGCTCGACGAACGTCGGGGGCGTGACGCCGATCGGGCGACCCTCGAACAGCATGACGTCGACTTCGGTCCCATCGAGGAGGTAGTGGACGTTCTCGCCGAGCTGTTCGTTCGTCAGAGACATTTGCTCGTAGCTCCGGGTATCCATGAACACCCGCGCCTCGCCCTCGGGGTAGAGGTACTGCATCGTGCGTTCCTCGGTGTCGGCCTTGTCGAGCTTCTCGCCACTCTTGAACGTCCGGTCGATCACCGCGCCGGTCATCATGTTCTTCATGCGGGTGCGAACGAACGCCTGTCCCTTGCCCGGCTTCACGAACTGGTGATCCACGACCGCGAACGGCACGCCGTCGAGGAGCAACTTAAAGCCTTTTTTGATGTCAGAGGTATCTGCCATGGGTCTATTTCTCGCGGATCTGCTGGGACGCGACGACGAGGTCGCTCGGTTGATTGGGAGTGTCACCCTTCTCGGCGGTGATCTGAAGCTCGAATTCGCGCAGGCTCGTCGGAATCGAGGCGCGGCCGCTCTGGGCCCCGGCATCGTATTCGAGCGCCTGCTGGCGCACGGGAAGCTCGCCCGGAGCGCTGAACCAAACGATGTAATGCGTCAGCCCAAGCTCGATCTTTTCTGCTGGGACGAGGTGGTCCAAGATCACCGTCACCAGAATCTGTTGCCTGTCGATTTTCTCAATTTCGATTTCACCGTGTGCGGCGGGCAGATAGGCACTACCCACCAGCGCATAGTCAGCCAGTGCATTGCAACTTGCGATCATCGAAATCGCGATGAGAGAGACAAGGCGAAGCCTCACGAAAACCTCCACGGCTCGGCTTGTAGGCGGCCCGTCTGGCCCCGTCAAGCGCTTGCCCTTGCCTCCGGTGCAGGTCAGCGGTACTCCGAGTTTCATGCGAGATGTCGACGACGAGGTGCGTCAGATCAAAAAAGAGATCGTCGAAAGCCGTGGTCTGATCATCAAGACCAACAATCTAGTCAATGCGCTTGGCGCGGACATCAAGTCAATCGCGAAGCGTCAGGCCGGCTACGAGAGGCGGCTCAACTGGAATAGCGGCGTCGCTATTGCGGTGATCGGTGTCCTCTCGTTCGTAGGCCTCAAGCTCTACTTCGACGCGCAGACCGGGGCGATGCAAGCGGACAAGATGGCCGCCGAAACCGCTGCCGAAGAGCTCCGAAACGACTTGGGAGACGAAGTTCGTCGAGCGTCGGACAGAGGAACGGCAGCCGCAAAGGCAGCCAGGTACTACGATCTGATTCGGGCCCGCAACCGTGCGGAAGTCGTTCGCGACTACCCGGCAATGGCCAAGGAGGCCTTGTCGCCAGCCGAGGCTGCGGTGTTCCGGGACTTCGAGCAGCAGTTCCGGCAAGATCTGTCGCTCGAGGCGTATCAGAAGGGGCTCGCACTTGCTGAGGGAAAGAAGTACGCCGAAGCGATCAAGCGATTCGAAGAGGCGCTCGAGCGGCACCCGAACGGCTCTCACATTCCAGCCGTCAAGCAGAGCCTGGCCGTGACGTTGCGGCGTGAGAAGCGTTCGGCGGAGGCTCTGGTGTATGCGCAACAGGTGGCCGACCAAACGACCGACGTTGCGCTCCAAGCAGACGGCTGGTGGTTGGTAGCGCTTTGCGCCCGGGACATCGGCGATCTGGACACCGCGCGAGATGCCCTCAAGCTCCTGATCAAGAAATGGCCGAGATCCTCCCTTTCACGCGACGCCCGGCCGCTGCTTCGCGAAGTGACGCGAGAGGCGTACCTCGGGAAGAAGGCCGCGACGGCGTCGCCCGTCAGCGTTCCCTGAGCGGCCACCCCCAGCGATATCGCGTGTCGACGCGGCGCGCGACCTGTGCCACGTTGGGTTTACATGGCACGACCGCGGGTTGCATTCGTAGGTTCAGGTGGCGCCGCGAAGGGCGTGGCTCACATCGGTGTGCTTCGTGCGATGCAGGAGCTGGGCGTCGAGGCCGACATCTGCGTCGGCGCGTCAGCCGGAGCGATTGCAGGCGCGTTCTATGCCGAGGGCTACACGCCAGAGCAAATGATCGACTGGTTTCGCCCCTTTTGGCAGCGGGGTCTCGAAAGCCCGCCGCTGAAGGCCCGGTACTTCCTCGGCTTTCCAAATCAGGAGCAGCGGCGGAGCTTCGGCTATCTCAGCAGTGGCCTTTTCTCGATCGACCGCTTCGAGGCCTTCGTGGCCGAGCAGTTGCCCAGCAACGATTTCCGTGACCTCGAAAAGCACCTCATGGTGACGGCTGCCGACGTCGATGGCCGCGGTCGAGTGGTGTTTGGTCGCGGATACCGCGACGACGTTCAAA
>CAMYMX010000245.1 GCA_947259605.1 uncultured Polyangiaceae bacterium
TGCAGGCACGAAAAGCGCGCCGCCTCGCAGCACGGGTTCGAGCCGGCGCGGGATTTCGTCCGCGAGCGCATCGGCGAGGTTCGTGTTCCAGCGGAGATTTCCCGAGCGTACGTCGAGCGCACTGAGCTGACCGAAGGGGGCGTTGACGATCCAGGTCTCGTCGAAAGTCAGGCCGGCGCCGCCGATGCCTAGGCCCGGATCTTTGGTTTCCCAAAGAGACTCACCGGTCTGCAGGCAGTGCGCGCCCAGCATCGCCTCCTCGCCCGCGATCGAGACCAGCGCGACGTTGGCGGCCACACAAGGGTCGGAAGTTGGCGGGCCCTGAAGCTCGCGCTGCCAACGAGGTTGGCCGCTGTAGAGATCGATCGCGAAGAGAGCGCCCTCGCGCCGGCCCCGAACGGCGGCCGCGATGACCGTCTCGTTGCTGATGAGTGGTTTGAATTGAAAACAGCCGCGCTCCGCGAAACGCCAAACGTCTTCGCCGGTCGCAATATCGAGCGCATGGATCGCCTCATCCCCGCAGGTGACCAAGAGCAGGCGGCCGACTTTCGTCATGCGGAACTCGCCGCCGCTGCGCGAAGCAAACCGCCACCGTGGCTCGCCGGTGCGAACGTCGATCGCGACGAGCCGGTGACTGCCTTCGCTCACCACTGCGACGGGGGGCATGTTCTCGCCGCCGGCCATCAAGCCCACCGGAGGGCCCCCGATGCGAGGGCTGATGTGGGTCGAGCAGTAGGGCTCGCCATCTTCGACGTCGCAGAGCTCGACCTCGCCGTCGGCCGAGAGCCGAATCAGGACCGAGCCCGACATCAAAGTCGTCGACGCCGGGCCGGGGCGCGCCCAAAGCACCTTGCCGTCGTCACGGGAGACCGCGACCACGTGCGTCTGGGTCGCAATCACCAGTCGATCGCCGCACATGAAGACCGAGTTCGCGTCGAGCCCCTCGAGGCAAATGCGCCAGCGCTCGTCGAACTGAAGGGAAGGGAGCGTGCTCGGCGCCTCGGATGGTTCGGTTTCGCCGTCGTGGTGCATGCGGAGGCGATCGGGATCGAGATTGACGAAGCTGTCGGCGCTTCGGCGCGAGCGGATTTCCCTGCGGAGCGTGCGGACCTCCTGGCGGAGGGCACGGACGCGGAGGTTTCGGCTCTGACCTCGGTCGGAGGCAACCAGACTCCGGAGCAAGTCGCTGGCGAGCTTGAGAATCGGGAGCGCAGCCTCGGCGATCGTGAGCGAAGTCGCGGTAAGGTCTCCACGCCCCTCCGCCGAAAGCTCGACGCTGACGAGCTGGTGAGTCGACTTTCGCATGGCGATCTGAAAACCGCCCGCACGCAGACGCACGTGAGTCGGGCGTGCGCTGTCCCAGGACTCGACGAGCGTGCGCACGGCGACGACCATCCGGTGGGCGGCCAACATGATGGGGCCGCGCGCCAAGGAGAGTCGACGCCCGCGTACGAATGCCCACAGGTGTCCCTCAAACAGGAGCGCGTGCACGTCCGCCCGCGCCGATCGGCCTTGCGAAGCGGCAGAAGATGGATAGACGGCCGCTTCGTATCCAAAGGCTAGCGGCACGTGCTCGCCCGGCGCGTCGAGCTCGCCGCCTCGCTGATTGATCGGCGATGCTGGACCTTCGGGATCCGGTGTGATTTTCGTCGCGAGAGCTCGTTCGGCCACGCGGATCGCGATTTGCCGCGCGGTCGGGTCGAGCTCTTGGCCTGCCATCTCGAGCATCGACTGCGCACAGGTGTCGAGAAGGCGCCGCAGGGGAACCGCGCGATCGAGTTGATAAACGACGGGTGCGCTCGCGGTGCCGTAGCAGCTGACCAAGACAGAGTCGCCGCGACGAACCAGAGCGTACTCGACCGCGGCGGTCGCCAGCGGCAGGAGCACCTTCGGCTTGGAGCCGATCGCGAGCGCTGCTGCGGCCGCGGTTACCTCAGCCAAGGCCGGGGTTTCGACATCGAGCTTCCCCCCGAGGAGAAGATGCTGAACACCGGAATCGGCACGTTTTTGGGCGTATGAAAGCGATTCGTCCAAGTGGGCGACCATGTTCTTTTTCCAACGCGAGCTGGGAAGAAAATGGTACTTGCTGCGTTCGATTGGGATCCAAAAAAAGGCGTGTTCGCCCATATATTGACAGCGGGTGACAGTGATGGGCGAGGTGCGGCTCTTCGAAGAGCATGATGCCTATCGTTGGTGCGAGCTCGAGGAGCTCAATCGACTTGGAGTGCCGAAGCAGCTCGTGGGGGCGGCACGCGATGCCTGGCTGGGATGTTAGCGGCGCCGTCCCCGAGCAGGTGGCGCAGGGCCGTGCTGAACCACGGCGCTGAGTGGTGAACGGACAGGTAGCGGCCGGCCCGGTCGCGGAGCGCGTTCGCCGCGCGTTCATCTTCAAACAGGCTTCCGGCAGCGTGGGCGAGCGCACCGGGGTCGTCGTCGGACACGATGCGACACGCGCCCCGCAGCGGAAGCCCGGCCGTAGCTCGCCGCATCGCGACGACCGGGAGGTCCCGCGCGAAGGCGTCCAGCATCTTGACCGGCAGGCCGCCCTCGGTGCGTCTGGGCACCCAGGCGAGGTCGCTGGCAGCGTGTGCCAGCATCCGGGCGCGCTCCGATCCGAGCCCGGAAAACCCCACGGCATTCGCGACCCCCAGGCGTTCCGCTTGGCGTCGAGCGGGAGCAGGGTCCGACGCGGTGGCGACGAGCAGTCGGGCATTTCGATGATTGCGGCGCAGGATGGAGATGGCTTCAACGAGGTTCTCCCAGCCCTGGTAGGGATCGAGGTTGCCCGCATACAGACAGACCTGCGCATCGGGCGCGATCCCGAGCGCCAATCGAGCCTCGCTCCGCGTCGCTC
Organism: uncultured Polyangiaceae bacterium; assembly: GCA_947259605.1. Classification (GTDB taxonomy): domain Bacteria; phylum Myxococcota_A; class Polyangia; order Polyangiales; family Houyiibacteriaceae; genus SG8-38. The sequence goes on from CAMYMX010000245.1 coordinate 2,855, forward strand.
GATCGGAGGCCGCCGACGGCGACCACGGAACCGGCAGGTAACGCACGCCTTCGCCCAGGAGCTTGGCAAGCGCAGGGGCGACCGCAGCAACCCCAGCCGCCCGTTCGCACACTTGCTTCTCCAATCGCCGCGCGATCGAGCGGACCGTTCGCGCGGGGACCCGAGACATGTAAACGGGCAGCTCTCGCTCGAGGGAGGTGTGCGCAACGTAGTAGACAGGAGCGACCCGCGCGGCGAGCGCCGCAAGCGCGGCCTCGATGTGATGGGCGATGATCGCGCTGGGCTGAAGGCGGCCTGAGAGTCGGCGGATCTCGACGATGCAGCGAGCGTCGAGCGCGACCTTGCCCCAGGAAGGCCCCGACCGAACGGAGCGCACCTCGGGAAAGTTGGGGATGCGATGAATTTGGTACAGCGCGTCGAGCTCGTAGGCCGCGTGCGCGTAGGCCAAGAGGTGGACCGGCCGACCCACGCGCGTGGATGCCTCGAGCATCGAGGCTATCGCAGCTTGAGTGCCCTGATGGGTCGGGAACGGAAGACAGGCGACGTGCAGAATCATTCGATGTAGCCCAGCGCGCGGAGTCGGGATTCGACGAGGGCTTCATTCCGCGTCGAGCGAGGCTCGAGCGGGGGCGGGGCCGGGGCCGGGAGCGCGACCGCCGGCACGTTGGTTTCGTCGCGGAGCGCCCCCCACAGAACCCTCCCCGTGAACGCGGGGGGCACCGAGACACCAAGCCGACAGAGGAGGGTCGCGCTCAGGTCCGCGATGTGCGCGTCTAGCCGGCCTACTGGCTTCACGCTGGGACCGGCGAGGGTCATGAACCCATGCGAGCGATGGCTGCCGGGCAGGCTTCGCCCTTTCTTTCCGAGCTTCTCGTGGTCGGCGAGCCTGCGGAAGGGGTTGCCGGCGAGCTGGTGCCCCGTAAAGCGGCTTCGCCGCCACGGGGCTGCGCTCGCCCCAGTTTGGGGCGAGCTTGGCATCAGGTTGTAGGAGTAGCCGTCATCGAGGTGGAGATCGACGAGCAGGTCGGGGGCACGATCCAGGTGCGGGCCTTCGAAGAGCGCCTCGCGCGGAATCAAGTCGCGAAACACCGGCTTTCCACTCCATGGGTCGCGCGTCTCGAGCAAGGCCGCCCGAATGCGGAGAATGGTTTCGTGCCGCTGCTCGGGTTGAACGATGCCGTCCGGCTCCCGACCCGCCATGTTGAGGTGGATGCCGGGGAAGTAGTTCAGCTCATCACTGAATGCGACCGTGTTGGCCATGTCGATGGCGCCAAAGCGTACATTCGATTCCAAGCGGCTTGGGAGCCAGGCGTTGCCGAGGCGAAACAGCTGCTCCCGTAGACGCGGCGGAAACCGGCGCAGCGCGATCTCCTTCAAACCCGCCCCGCCACGACCCCGTCGCGGCCGAAAACGAAGCAACCCGTGCTGAGCCAGGAGCCGATTGAGGTGAAGTACTTTATCCGACGAGCCGCCGGAGCCGTGGTCGCTCAGCACCGTCACTTCCGTCTGGTACCCACCCGCCGCTTCGGTGAGTGAACCGACGGCTTCGTCGAGCGCTTCGTAGACCCGCTGTAGACCTTTGCACTGCTCGAGCGAAACGCCGGCGGTGCGGCGCGGCGAACCCGGGTCGTGCTGCGCCCACAGGTAGTGGGAAGCTGTGTCGCTTTCGCCAAAGTAGAGCGCGAACACGTTCCAATTCTGCCGATCGAGCAGCCATCTCGCCCAGTCGGCCTTGCGCGCGACCCGGCTCGCCAGGGCGTCTGGCAACCGTTCGATCCAACCAGGCGCGTCAGCGTGGAACTCGTCGACATCGTCGAAAGAGGGCGCTCCAAACCTTTCCACCGTTTCGTCGTACAACGAGGGAGGCCACATGAACGATCGATCCGCCTCGAAGGCGACCGGTGCATCCCAGCCACTCACGAAGACCCCGTGCTCGAGTCTCTAAAGAAGGTCGGTACTTCGCGGACCGTCCCTGCGGTGAACCGAACCTGGTAGCCCTTGCGCGTCGTGAAATCGAAAACCCCATGGCGAGCCGGGTCGACCCCCGTGAGAAACGTCGTCCAGTTGGGCAGCGTGGCGGGCGGCTGAACGGACTCGAGCGCAGCAAAAGCCCCCCGCGCCATCAGCGAATGAAGATTCGGCAAACGCTCTGCGCCAAATTGCTCGACGAGCCCAAGATCCAAGCCGTCCAAGCCCAACACCAACGCCCCCGCCGCCATCACGGGACCTTAGCGCGTGACACCGGTTCTGGCACCACCCGCGGGCACTGGCGCTGGCAGGGTTCCCGTCACAGGGTCCAGTCCCGACCGAGAATGCCCGGAGGCCGTGCAAGCCCAAACGCCCCCAAGATAGTCGGCGTCACATCGTAGATCTCGGCGCCATCGATACATCCTCGCACCGGCACGCCGCCCCCGCCCATGATGAGAATACCGTCCCAGTCGTGGTTGCAGCCATCGGGGCCGCTGTCGTTTGCTTCCACCACCAGGCGGCCCGTTCCGATCGACCCGATCGCGCGAAGCTTTAGCTCGTCGAAGTAGACCATGAGGTCGGGCGGGAAGCCGCGGGCTTGGCGATAGTATTCTTTAGGAGCTCGGACCAGGACGGGAACACGCTCACCGCGATCGTTGCGGGCGTACTCCAGGTCTCGGCGTAGCTCCTCGCGTACTGCGCGGACACGGTCGGGTGCCACGGCGCCAGCGGGTTCACGCCCGGCAACGTTGAGAAAGATTCTCGCGTAGTAGCCGCCTTCGGCCCAGGCAGTCGTCCGTGGCCAATCGACGAGAGAATGGTCCAGGGGGCCCGCCACAGCTGGGGCCTCTCGAAGGCTCAAGTATCCTTTCCGGATCAGCCATTCATTGATGCAGAATCCGCCGTGCATCGCCCGCGCCCCGTGGTCGCTCACGATCATGATCATGGTGTCCTCGCCGGCCGCCGCGCAGAGGCGCCCGATTCGCGCGTCCAACAACTGGTAGTACTCGCGCCCGAGGTGCTTCCACGGGTTCGCGTCTTCATGCCGCGGGTGCTCCGGGTCGATGTGTCGCCAGAATGCGTGGTGAAAACGATCGACACCGATCTCCACGATCATCATGAAGTCCGGCTGCTTTCGATTCCAGACCTGCTCCGCGATGTCGAAGTGCTGGTG
>CAMYMX010000246.1 GCA_947259605.1 uncultured Polyangiaceae bacterium
GTCCACCATTGCTGCTCCTTACGCCCCCACCCAGCGGGGGTCGCGCGTTTGTAGCATAAATCCACAATTCCGGTGAGTTGACCTGGTTGGGGGCATGGAGTAGAAACGCCGGCGCTCGAGGGGCCCGGATAGCAGCGTGCATCCGGGCTCGACGCGCATTGAGGGTTAGTGGTGCTCTACTCTTTATTTCACATTTTGCTTCAGCCCGACGTGAGCGGCGGACCGGTCCCAGTGGCTCCGACTGGTGGCGGCGGACCGGCACCCGGGCCCATGGGCTGTGGCGGCGGGGGGACCGAGCAAATCGGTTTTCTGCTGTTGATGTTTGCGGTCCTCTACTTCCTGATGATCCGCCCACAGCAAAAGCGAGCCAAGCAGCACGACGCGATGATGGGCGCGCTCAAAAAGGGTGACATCGTCCGAACCAACGGCGGAGTCCGCGGCGAGATCACGGCGCTCGACGAACGCGATGTGACGATCGAGATCGCGGAACGCACGCGAATCAAGGTGCTGCGGAGTCACGTTGCCGGGTTGGACCAACCCCCCGAACAGAAAAGCTGAACGCAACAGACGAGGATCATGGATCGAGGCTGGTATTTTCGTTTGGCAATCGTTGTCGGCTCGTCCGTCTTGGGCTTCCTTGCCCTCTGGCCGAGCGTCGATCGATGGTTGCCCTGCCCGGACATCGTCAAAGAGACATTCGAAAATCAGATCAACCCAGGCCTCGACATCAAGGGCGGGCTGCGACTGATGTACGAAGTCGAGGTCGATGAATACATTCGCGACCGTCGAGACCGAATCGCCGAGCAAGTCCAGCGGCAGTGCGGCGTCTTGATCGGTGTCGTCCCCGAAGAGGAAATCGACGACATCGACCGGCCCAAGCTCGACGAGATTCGACAGCGATGCAAAGTCGAGCGCGTGGACAAGGACGGCGGCGCGGTTCGCGCGATTCGAATCACGTTTTCGAATCAGGAAGACGCAAGCAAGCTATCCAAGACCTGGGTGAAAGACTATTTCCGTGACCTTCGGGTGGCGAGCGGTGTCGGCGATTTGGTGGTCGACCTTCACATGCGGGAAGAGCAGCTCGCGAACATGCGAGAGACGGCCGTCCGCCAGTCGGAGCGCACCATCACCAACCGCATCGACAGCATGGGCGTGCTCGAGCCTACCGTCATTGCCAGGCCGAACGACGGCGACATCATCATCGAGATCCCCGGCGCACAGGAGAGCTCGTTCGAGCGGATCAAGTCGATCATCAGCCGAACGGCGCAGCTCAGCTTCAAGATCGTCGATGACGAGTCCGACTCGAGGGCCATTTTCACGGCACCTCCCGAGGGCGTTTACCTGAATCAGGGCACTCAGACCTTTGCCGAGGCCTTCGGCGAGGATGCCCGGGACAGCCTGCGCACGTACATCGCGACGCTTGCGGTTCCGGACGACCACGAGCTGTCCATCGGCCGTCAGGAGCCCGACCCCGAGCGGGGTGGTGAAGGTTGGCGCACCTACTACATGTATCGAGTCGCGGATGCGACGGGTGAGGATCTCGACGACGCGTCGGTGGGCTTCGACCCCCAGAGCGGCAGCCCCGAGGTTGACTTCACGATGAACAGCCGCGGCGCATCGCGCATGGCCGACCTCACCGGCCGAAACATCGGCAAGCGCATGGCGATTGTCCTCGACGACCGCGTGGAGTCCGCACCGGTCATCCAAGGCCAGATCGGCGGACGCGGGCGAATCACGCTCGGCGCATACCAGGATCGCAACGAGCTCCTTCAGGAGGCCAAGGATCTCGTTGTCGTGCTCCAGGCCGGCGCGCTTCCTGCACCGCTTCGGCCGGCCAATGAGCAGCTCATCGGCCCGACGCTCGGTCAGGACTCCGTCCGAAAGGGCGCGGTCGCGGCGCTCGTCGGGATCCTGGCCGTCTTGGTGTTCATGGCTTTCTATTATCAGGTCGCCGGCCTGGTCGCGGACGCCATGGTTTTGCTGAACTTGCAGCTCCTGCTGGGCGTCATGTCGGGGATTGGGGCTACACTCACGCTACCGGGCGTCGCCGCCATCGCGCTTACCGTCGGTATGGCCGTCGACGCGAACGTGCTCATCACCGAGCGAATCCGCGAGGAGCTGAGGCTCGGGAAGTCGCCGCGCTCCGCCGTGGAACAAGGCTACGCTCGGGCGTACTCGTCGGTCTTCGACAGTCAGCTAACGACAGCCATTGCCGGCATCGTCCTTTGGCAGTTTGGCACCGGGCCGATCAAGGGCTTCGCCACGATGCTGCTGATCGGTATCGGCACGTCGCTCTTCACCGGCACGTTCTGCTCAAAGGTGCTCTTCGACTGGCTCGTGCGCGGCTTCCGCGTGCAGCGACTGCGGGTGGGCTGACATGGAGTTCATCAAACCCGGCACCTATATCGACTTCATGAAGTACCGCGGGCCGGTCATGACCGTCCTCGGCATCATGGCGACCCTGAGCTTGATTTCACTGTTCTATCCTGGCCCCAACTACGGCATCGACTTTGCCGGCGGCACCGAGGTTCAGCTCGTCTTCAAGGGCGATACGAGCCCCGCCGAAGTCCGGAAGGCCCTCCAAGATTCCGGGTACGCCCGCCCGGATGTGATCAGCGTCGAAGACGCGCCCAACGAGTACATCATTCGTGTGCAAGAGGTATCGTCCTTGCCGGACGCGCAGGTCGAGAGAATTCGGGAGTCCGTAGCGGCGGCGCTTGGAGACGGCGTCCTGCAGGAGATGAAAGTCTCACCGGGAGGCGACAAGATCACGCTTCGCGTTTCGGGTCCGGTCATCGAACAGCAGCTCCAAGAGGCCCTCGTGGCTGGCGGCGCAAACGTACGCTCGATCAACGCGCTGACGGGTAGCCGCGATCCGCGTTACGAGGCCCAACTGGTCGGTGTCGCGGACGAGCTCATGACCCAGCTTCAGGAGCAGTTCGGGGAGCGCGCGCCCACCGATGCGCTTCGTGTCGAGTGGGTGGGTCCAAAGGCTGGTGAGCAGCTTCGCGACGCCGCCATTCAGTCTCTCTTGTACGCGATCGCATTCATCATGTTGTACGTGGCGTTTCGTTTCGACCTGCGCTTTGCGCCTGGTGGCGTCATCGCGATGCTTCATGATGCGCTCATCACGCTCGGCATCTACGTCCTTCTCCAAAAGGAAGTGAACCTCACCACGGTCGCCGCACTGCTGACCATCATGGGCTATTCAATCAACGACACCATCGTCGTGTTCGACCGAATCCGCGAGAACATGGTGCGCGTCCGCGACAAGAGCCTCCGCGAGCTCATCAACATCAGCACTTCGCAGATGTTGTCGCGAACGCTCGTCACCTCGCTCACGACTCTTTTGTCCGTGTCCGCATTCTTCTTCCTCGGCACGGGAGTCATTCAGGACATCGCGTTCGCGCTTGGTATCGGCATTCTGATCGGTACGTTGTCTTCAATCTTCATCGCGGCACCGATCACCGAGTTCATGGATCGGCGCCTCTTCAGTCGTTCGCGGGGCTAGCTTCGTGGATAGGTATCGCGTGCGGCCCCCCGACGAAGCGGCGGCCGGCACGCTTGCCGAGGCCTCTGGGTTGGGGCTGACTGCGGCCCAGGTGCTTCTCAACCGAGGCATCCGCAGTGTCGAGGAGGTCTCGCCCTTTCTAGACGCCACGCTACGCAGTTTGAGCTCACCAGAGAAAATGGCCGACCGGGCGCTGGCGTCACAGCGGATTGCTCGTGCGATCCGGGCGGGGGAGCGCATCGTCGTGTTTGGGGATTACGACGTGGACGGCACCACGTCGGCGGTGATTCTCAGCGAGGTGATCGCCGCGCTTGGCGGAGAAGTTCGGACGCTCATCGCCGACCGATTCAAGGGCGGATACGGACTCAGCCCGCAAGCTGTCGATCGCTGCCTGTCCGAGCGGCCAGGCCTGCTGATCACCTGCGATTGCGGCTCCAGCGATCACGAGCGCATCGCCGTGGCCAACGCCGCCGGGGTCGACGTCATCGTGGTCGATCACCACCTCGTCCCCGAAGAGGCCCTGCCTGCATTCGCGTTTCTCAACCCTCATCGGCCCGAATGCGGGTTTCCGTACAAAGGACTCTGCAGCGCCGGTCTTGCCTTCTCGCTGGGCGCTGCGCTTCGTACCGAGCTTGGTGCCGCGCTCGATCTCCGCGCGTGGCTCGACCTCGTCGCGATTGGAACCATCGCCGACGTCGCGCCGCTGACAGGGGACAACCGGCGGCTTGTTCGCGCAGGCTTGAGGGCGATCGGCACCCCCAAGGGTAGGCCGGCGCTCGCTGCGCTTCGGCAAGCGGCGAAGATCCCAGAGTCCGCGCAACTCACCGCTCGCGACGTGGCGTTTCGCTTTGCACCCAGGCTCAATGCCCCCGGCAGGCTCGGCGCCGCAGACCTGACCCTTCGCTTCTTGACTGCGAAGAGCGCCAAAGAGGCCTGGCGCGCCCTCGAGGAGGTCGAGGCTCTGAACGACGAGCGCAAATTGCTCACTCAGCATGCGACCGAGGAGGCCTGCGCGCAGGTGGTCGAGCTCTACGGCGAGGCGCCGGAGGAAGGCGTGGTCGTCGCAAGCGAGTCCTGGCATCGCGGGGTCGTAGGTATCGTGGCTGCCCGACTGGTGGATGCCTTCGGGGTCCCGGCGGTGGCCATCGCCTTGGATGGCGACCACGGTCACGGCAGCGTCCGGACGATCCGCAACGTCGACGTGTATAGCGCGCTCGCCAACTGTGCCTCGCATCTGAGCGGCTGGGGCGGGCATCGAGCCGCGGCCGGGCTCTCGCTCTTGAAGCGTGACCTCGACGCCTTTCGTGCCGCCTTTCTGCACGCGACGCAGGGCGCGGCAGACGCCGAAGCGCGAGAGGTGCCTGTCGACGTGGCCCTCGGCGGAGCGTTCCGCGTCCCGACGGTCGCGGACCTGCAGCGCCTCGGGCCATTTGGCGAGGGGCACTCGGTGCCTACGTTCATGCTCGATGCGCAGGTCGTCGAAGCGACCGGCGTAGGGGAAGGCCGCGTACACGGGAAGCTCAAGCTGCGCGTGGGCGAGGATTCAATTCGCGCGTTCGCGCCCGGCATGTTCGCCCGGTTCGAAGGGCGTCAAGAGCTCAAGCTCGTAGGCGAGTTTCAGCCCGACCATTGGATGGGCGGGCGCTCCGTCGAGCTCCTGGTGAAGGACGTGCTCGACTAGCGTCCCGACCACTGCGGTTCGCGCTTCTGAAAAAACGCTGCGAGTCCCTCCTTGGCGTCTTCGCTTGCAAGCACCGCGTAGAGTTGTTCGCGAAGGTACGGCAGCGCATCTTCGACCGGCATCTTTCGCTGCTCGTTGTAGGCGTTGAGGCCCATCCGCATCGCGTTTGGTGACTGCTTGGCAAGCTGTCCCGCGAGCTCGGCGACGCGAGCGTCGAGCTGCTCGTCGGGCACGACCTCGGTCAGCAAGCCGATCTCCTTGGCCTTGGTCGCCGTGATCTTGTCGCCGAGCAGCATGAGCTTGAGCAGCTCGCGGGAGTGGATGACCCGCTGGAGCACCGCCATGATCATCATCGGGAACAGTCCGCGCTTGATCTCCGGTGTCCCGAGAATGGCGCTCTCGCAGGCGATCGCGAAGTGACAGCAGGCCACGATACCCATCGCGCCACCCATCACGTATCCCGGAATACGCGCGACGATAGGCTTCTTCATCGTATCGAAGCGCAGCAGCAAGTCATCGAACTCGCCCTTCTTTTCAAGCCTTCCCCGCTCTGCGGTCATGCCCTTGAGGTCTGCCCCAGCGCTGAACGCATTCCCGGCGCCGGTCAGAATGATGACCCGCACTTCGTCGGCGGCCTCCGCGTCGTCCAGAGCCCAGAGCAGCTCGTTGACCAGCTCCTGGCTCAAGGGGTTCTTCTTCTCGGGCTTGTTGAGGGTCAGGGTGACGATGTGGCCGTCCTGCTGCACCAGCAGGGATTGAAAGTCGCGCTCCTCCATCGCGGGATTCTTGGGCGG
>CAMYMX010000247.1 GCA_947259605.1 uncultured Polyangiaceae bacterium
CCGAACCTGCTCGTCGTAGAGCGTCGTGCCGTGCCAAAAGCCCCCATGCTCGTTGAACTCTTCGCCGTGGTCGCTCGTCACGACAATCGTCAGCTCATCGTAGAGCCCGCGCGCTCGAAGCGCGTCCAGGAGCTTGCCGAGCTCGCCGTCCCAGTAACTGATTTCGCCGTCGTACAGCGCGGAGAGCGCGGGCGCCTCGGATGGGTCGGGGTGTTGGTGCGCGGCGCGCGAATAGCCACTGCCATCGTAGGGATGGGCAAAGTACGGATCGTGCGGGTCCATGTAGCCGACGAAGAGGAACCAGGGCGCGGCGGCCTGCCGATCGATCCACGAAGTGAGGGCCGCGTTGACGGTTTCGGCGTCCTGATACGCCGTGCCGGGCAGCACTTCCCCTCGCATGGCCCGCATCTTTTCGACGCGCTGGCGAATGAACTGCATCAGAAGAAGCTTGGCGCTGGCGTCGTCGGCGCCGAGGACGAACTCCGGCTCGAGGTAGACGTATTCGTCGAAGCCCTGGTGGAAGTTGAAGTACGGCGCAACGTTGAAATTGGTCGCGTACCCGGCTGTCGTATAGCCCGCCGCTTGCAAGGCCTCGGGCATCGTCGTCACCGCGTCGGGGAGTGCATCGCTCTTCGACATGACTCCGTGACTCGACGGCAGACGTCCGCTCAGAATCGATGCGAAGCTAGGGCGCGTCCAGCTGGAATTGGTGAAAGCCTGGTCGAAACGAATCGCGTCTTCGGCGAGGCGATCGAGATTCGGCGTGCTGCCGGTCTCGTAGCCATACATCGGCAGGTGATCGGCGCGCAGGGTGTCGACCACGATGAAGAGCACGTTGCCGGTTGCGTCCTTTGTCGCCGCGAGATCATCCGACCTGCCGGCCTGCGACATGCGGTCGCCGAGCGCGAGGTTACCCGCAAGCGCGACCCCGAAAACCACCAGCAAGCCGATCGCCGTCGAAGCATGAACCACGCGACCAAACCCGGGGCGCTTGGACAGCTTCCAAAGGCCGCGGGCGATCAGGGCGCTCATGCCCGCGGCGACGAACGCGCAGCCGAGTAGGACCGCCAGCCCAATGGCGCTCTTCCAGACGAGTTCTTCGTGAAAGAGGTCGCGACGAATCCGAAAGGCGCCGAGGGCGAAGGCGAACATGCCAAAGATTGCGGCAGCGAAGTAGCCGAAGGCGTCGTTTTCGTGGAGCGCGTAGCGCCTCATCCAGCGCCCGGTCAGGGCGGTCACGAACCCGAGGCCCGCGCCAAACGCACCGCAAAAAAGCCCGTAGGCAAGCGGGCCATAGAAGAAGACGCGCGCGCCGGTCGCACCTGCCGACGAGAGGGCGATGACCAGCGCCTCGCCCAGACCCACCAAGACGCCGCCCATGACGCCTGCGCTGAAACCTACGACGAGGCCACGCAGGGGATGCGGCCATGCCTCCCGCGGCGCCCGCGGGATGCCCTGACTCACGAGGTCTTCGCGGTTGGGTTCCTCCACGCGGATCTCGGGGTTGTATCCCGACTTCCGCAGGAGGAAGAACACCCCGCCAAACGACGAGACGAACATCTCGCAGGCGAAACCGAGCGTTGGAATGAGAACCGCAACCGCGAGGGGCAAGCCGACGGCAGGCGAGGTGTAGAGCGCGACGGCCGCCGCTTCTCGAAGCCCAATGCCGTTGATCGAAGCGGGAATGAGCGTTGCAAGGATCTGCAGCGACGATGCAAAAAACACCTCACCGATCCCGAGCTCGACGCCAAGCGCACGCGCTGCGCAGACGTAAATGAGATTGTTGAAGGCATGCGTGCCAACGCCGAGTGCGGCGGCCTGAATCAGCAAGCCCGCCTTCCCCCGGTAAGCGCCCACCGCGTCGATGAGGGTTTGAACGCGTGCGCGAATCCCCGCTGGGACGAAACGGACAAAGAACAAAAAGAGCTGCGGCTGCGCGAGAAAGGCGAGTCCCACCACGATGATCGACAGGAACAGGGCGTTGACGAGGAGCACGCCGTTGGTGCCGATGAACCGCATCCCGAAGATGCTGCCGAGCATGACGACCACCCCGAAGGCGAGCTGGCCGAGAATCATCTCGACGCCGATCGTCGCGGTCGCGCGAGCCGTCTTGCCGGTGTGTTTGGCGACGTCGTAGATGCGCCACCCGCCAAAGCCCGTGAAGCCACCCGGCGTGAAGGCCCCCCAGAAGCGGGCGATCATGATGGAGCCGCCGAGGAAGCGCCAATTCGCGAAAATTCCCTGACCGACGAGCAGGCGCTGCCAGCGGACCGTGCTGAACGCGATGGCGATCAGCTGCATCAGCACGGCGGCGGCGACCCAGCTCCAACTCAGGTCGCTCAGGTGTCCGAGAAGCTCCTCCGCACCATCCCGGCGAAGCACCTTTTGGAGGATGAACGCCAGCATTCCGACGGAGAACACCAGCTTCAAAACGAAGAAGGCGATTCGTTTTGGATTTGCGCTCACGTCCCCTGTGCCCCGGGTTAACCGGTACGCGCTAAAGGGTCAAATTGCCTACGCCGACGAGGGGTTCCGGCGCTTAGTTGCGCGGAGCGGCGGCGGTTGGTAGCGACGCCCCATGCGACATCAAGCGGTGACTCGATTTGGGATTTGGGCGCTCTTCTTCGTGCTGGCCTGTCAGGGAGGCGAGAAGTCGGCTCCCACTCAGGCTCCGCCCGCGGCGGCACAGGGGGCGAGCCCTGGGAAGGAGGCGAAGCCAGCAACGGCTCCAAGCAAGACCGCCGCGTCGACCGGCTTGCCCGACTCACTCCCGAATGGGCTGCTTCTGTCGTACTCGCAGTTCGAGGTGGTCGACGGCAAAGCAACCGCAAAGCCTGGCCCTGCGAGACTGGGCATTCTGACTCGTGAAGGCGGTGAGTGGAAAACCGAAACCCTGGAAGATGCGCAGAGCAACGTATTCCACAAGGCGATGATGCTGACGCCGCGCGGGCAGGCGCCCGGCATCCTGACCCTCGGCGGATCGGGCGCCTACGTGAAGCTCTGGCGTCGAGCCAAGGGCAAGCTCCAGCCTAGCGTGCTGTGGCAGGCCAAATTCGGGGGGAAGTTCAACCGAATGCGAGATGCCGAGGTCGCAGACCTCTATGGCGACGGCACGTCGGCCATCGCGGTTGCAACGCACGATCAGGGCGTCGTCGCCGTCCTTCGGCAGCGTGCGAACAAGTGGAAAGTCGAACGAATCGACGCGAAGAAAGACACCTTCGTTCACGAGATCGAGATCGGAGATCTCGACAAGGACGGCACGCTCGAGGTCTATGCCACGCCGAGCGAGCCGAACAAGCTCGACGCCGAGGCGCAACACGGCGAGGTGGTGCGCTACGTACCCAAGAGGGGTGAAGGCCCCACCATCGTCGCAGACCTCGGCAAGCGCCATGCCAAGGAGATCTACGTCGGCGACGTCGACGGCGACGGAACCGACGAGCTCTACGTGGCGGTCGAGGCACTCACGAAGGGGGGCGGCTCGAGCCTGCAGCTCGTCGAGCCGGTGGAGATCCGTCGCTACGATGCGGACACGCCGCCGGACGCCAAGGTGATCATCGCGACGATTCCCGATCGACTCTGCCGCTTCTTGACCGCAGGCGACGTCGACGGAGACGGAAAGAAGGAAATGGTCGCCGCCTCGTTCAGCAAGGGCCTATGGCTGCTACGCCCCGGGAAAGATCCGAAGTCCGAGTGGGGCGTCGAAAGCATCGACCGCGACTCGGGCGGCTTCGAGCACGCCGCCCTGCTGACCGACCTCGACGGCGACGGCGCCGACGAGCTCTACGTCGCAGCCGACGTCCAAGGGGAGCTCCGCCGCTACGTGTGGATCCGCGGCCGCGCCAAGCGCGAAGTTATCCTGAAGCGAGATATCCCGATGTCCCGAATGACCTGGAACATCACCCCCGCCCCCAAAACGATCGTCGCTCCGTAGCGGGCCAACTATACGATCGGAGAACGTGTTTGTCCGCGTCTCGGTTAGCGTTCCACTAGGCGTGGGATGAGCTCTGCGAAGTTGCAGGGGCGGTAGCGGATGTCTAGCTGGTATCTGAGAATTCCGGTCCAGGCGTCTTTGCAGGCGCCGGTCGAGCCTGGCAGCGCGAAGAGGTACGTGCCCCGTGCGACGCCCGCGCAGGCGCGAGATTGAATCGTCGAAGTCCCGATTTCCTCGTAGCTCAACGTGCGAAACAGCTCTCCAAAACCGGGAATCGGTTTCTCCCACACCGCTTCGAAGGCCTCGGGCGTCACGTCCCTGGCGGTCACGCCGGTGCCGCCGGTCGCCAGCACCACTTCGATGTTGGGCTCGTTGACCCAGCGCCGAAGCTGGACCTCGATGCGCTTGCGGTCGTCAGGGACGATCACCTTGTCCATCACTTGATGACCGGCTTCGAGCGCGCTCTCGACGAGGTATGCACCGGACTTGTCGGTCGCTTCGGTGCGCGTGTCGGATACCGTCATCACGGCGATGCGCAGACCTTTGAATGGAATCGATTCGTCGAAGCTCGCTCCCCCCATCCTAGGCCCCGATCTCCGCGCTGAGAGCGGCGGCTAGCTTCGCGCCCTCTCCTCGGTCGAGCTTCCCCGGCGCCCATTCAATCACCAGCCCGTCGCTGACTCCGGGCTTGGGAATGATGTGGAAATGAACGTGGAACACGGCTTGGTGCGCCATCGGGCCGTTGTTTTGAAGGATGTTGAACTGGTCGGCACCGGTGACGGCCTTGATGGCGCGGCAAAGCCTCGGCAACACACGTCCAATCGCCGCCGCGGCCTCATCCGAGAGCTGGTCGACGGTGGCCGCCTCTTCCTTCGGAATCACCAACGTATGGCCGTAGCTGAGTGGGCCGATATCGAGAAACGCAAAGACGAAGTCATCCTCGTACACCTTGTGGCAAGGGATGTCCCCGCGGAGAATCTTGCTGAAGATCGTGTCCGCCATGGGGCGGAGCTTATACCGTTCAAAGGGAAGCGACCAGATCGGGGGACTTTACGGAGGCGACGCGCTGCCTTAGGCTCCACCCCATGAAAAATCTGATTTCCTTGCTTGTTCTCGCCATCCTCGTGGGATGCGGCGGCACCGGCGGCCAGGACTTCTCCCCGGACCCTCCCCTCGTGATTGGCGGTGATGAACGGCCCGCGGAGGTGGACATCCCCACAAACTACGATCCGACGCTCCCCCACCCGCTCGTCATGGTCCTGCACGGCTTTGGCGCCGATGGATTCGTCGAGACGGCCTACCTTCAGCTCTTCGATTTCGTCGACGAAAAGCAGTTCGTGCTCATTTACCCGGACGGCACCCTGAACGACCAAGACCAGAGATTTTGGAATGGGACCCCGGCCTGCTGCGACTTCAACGATTCGGTGGACGACGTTGGCTACCTGAGCGGGCTCATCGAAGAGGCTGAACAAACGTACAACATCGACCCAAAGCGCGTGTACTTGATCGGACACTCGAACGGCGGCTTCATGTCGTTTCGAATGGCATGCGAGGCCTCCGAGCTCATTACGGCGATCGTAAGCCTCGCGGGCTCCACCTTCGACGATCCGGCTGACTGTGCCCCCGCAACGGCACCGGTCAGCGTGCTTGCCATTCACGGCACCGCGGACGAAACCATCCCCTATGACGGCCGGCCAAACCTCTATCCCGGCGCGGTCGAGACGACCGAACGCGCCGCAACCGCTGGCGGCTGCGATGTCGGCTCACCAACCGCAGAGGGGTCGGTGGACCTCGTCCCCGGCATCGACGGAGCGGAAACCGACAAGGTCGCGTACTCGACCGGCTGTGACGAGGGCATCGACGCGGCGCTTTGGACGATCAACGACGGCGGTCACATCCCGGTCTTTTCGACCGAGTTTGCCGACATGACCACCGACTGGCTCTTCGGACACAGCCGCTAAGCCGGCATCGACGTCACGCGCGCTTGCTTCGACCAGAACCGGCGTACGGGCAACGGCGAGCGGGCCGCCTTCACGC
>CAMYMX010000248.1 GCA_947259605.1 uncultured Polyangiaceae bacterium
TGTTCACGGTTCGTCACTTCTTATCATTCGATTTCAGATCCTTAAGGCACCCTCAGGTCACCCGGGCCCCCGCTTCTGTTTGGCAGAGACGCCGGACAGAGACACCCGGTTTCGACGTGGGCTCTCCAAGTAGTCCCGATGAGCCTCATAGAGGTCGGTCACTTCTTCAGCCGCCGCAGGGCGTCTTCGTAGTCCTTCTGGAGCTTGGAATTCTCGGGCCCGCTGTCGATCGCCATCCGGTAGTAGCGGACGGCTTCCTGCACGTGGCCTCGGTCCATGTTGATGCAAGCAAAGCCCCATAGGGCGAGCTGGTTCTTGGGATTCAGCAGCCACGCCTGATTGAAGCGCTTGATGGCCAGGGAACAATCGCCCTGGTTGAAGGCGCTCCATCCAACTCGTGCCACATATTCGGCGGCAGCCTCACGACTGCGACCGTCCTTGGTCATCGTCTTGATGTACTCCTTGTCAGCCTGTTGTTGATGCCCGGTCTTCTGGAGGTCGCCGTACATCGGGAGCTCGTTGGCCGGAAACTCAGCACTGCAGGAGGGCACGTTTCGTAGCTCGAAACTGTCGAGATAGTAGGTGATCGGACCGCCTGTATTCAGCGTACCGAAAGCCCAACCGTGAACCGCGGACAAACCGAGGCCATCTACTGGCGCCCCGTTGCCAACCTCCACGCGGCGCATGTCTGCAAAGCGGATGGTCACTTTCTTCCATCCGGAGAAATCATCCGTGAAGTCGTAACCAATGCGTTCCGCATCGTCTACGGTCGACGAAGGCTTGCGGTTATCGAGTATATGGACGAACAGCGAGTTGCCGCTGTTGCGACCGTACAGCCAGAAGCTGAACTGGTTGAAGTCGCTCCAGTCATACGACACCCATTGGTCGACGGTGTCGTTTTCGAATAGGTGCGCGAAGGCCGCCCAAGAAATGACGTCGAGGTCGAGCTTCAGCGCTTTGCCGGCTCCCCTGTCAGAGGTTGGCGAAGGCGGGGCTGTCGTGGAGATTTTCGCGGTGCTACGTTGATCGCTAAACGTCACGAAACCAATTCGAACTTCGGACTGGTCTGTCCCAGACGGTAAGCCGGATTCGAAGTCATCCAGCACGCCCTCTTTGGCTTTGATCGAGCGGGTATCCGTGGCGTTCGTGAGGTCTTTTCGCGCGCGATCGACTTGCGCCTTGAAAGCGACCATCGCAACGTCTGTGGCTTTCTCCACGAGTTTGGTAAGCCCGTTTCCCGACGTCTGTCTCGTGGTTAGCTTGCCATCAGCAAACAACCGGTGATGAGAGTTCAGCAGGAACGAGAACGCATTCCGACCTCTTCGGTCGAAGACGTAGCAATGGATGCCAAAGATTCGATTGCTTACGGGAGAAATAAGTTCAAGGAAAAGGTGGTAGTCCGCGTCGGGGGGTTGGCCTTTGAGCGTCTCCGAAATACGCTGGATGCCGTTGAGAAATAGCTCCCATTGAGATCGAGCTTCTGGCCTGCCCAAGTCGACACGGATCGATCCCTCGATGGCGGCCCACAGGTTCTTATCCCCGATCGAGGCGATGATCTTCTTCTGCGACGCGACGGAATATGAAGTTTCTACGGGCCCGCGAATAATCGTCGGATGAACCGCAATCGCTGCCTCATCCAAACGATTGACGAACGCAGAAGCGTATTCGCTATACGGACGAAAACCCGGGTCTAAGACTGTCTCGTCAGCTTCGTGGGCCAACACCGGCAACGGCAAGATGGCAACGGAAACAAACGCGAGCAGGTGGACAGAAGAGTAGAATCGCATACGCCCAAATCCGATGCGGCGATCGAGCTGCATCAGGCGTGCCAACCAGAAACACCCGGTTCTTCGCGAGTAGGCCGCAACCTGAGCGAAATGGATGCGCTTGACGATCCAATCACGAACCATCTGCACGCTCCAGCAACGTGTGCACAATCCGCTGTTATCCCGACTCAGGTCATCAGGATAGTGATGGCTTTCTCCGCTCGAGGAAAGGAAAACGAATGAAGCGATTCGGACTCGGGATGCTGGACGAGCTTCCCGACGGGCTCCACGTGGCTTTTTGCGGTGCCGGCTCGCAGCTGCCGGACCCGAAGCGGTCGGGGCCGTGCACGGCGGTGATCGCCGGCGAGCGTGTCTATGTCGTTGACGTCGGCGCAAGCTCGTCGCGCGTGCTTTCACGCATGCGGCTACCTGCGAATTCGGAAGTGATCGAGCTGGACGAGCTCCTCTGAGGCATCGCTCAGGCGACGGATTTCGATCCACCTTGGCACCGTCATGGCATCAAGGGAAAAAGAAAGGCACTTAGCGTGTCCACTAAGTGCCCGACTTCGTTGGTTGCGGGGGCCCGTTACGCACAGCGTTGTCCGGTGGAGTTTGGGGTGCCGATGGGAATGGTGATCGCTGCGTAGCTGCTCGAAGAACGCAATGGAATCGTCACACTCGCCGGCAAACTCATCGCCCTGCATCGTGAAACCTCGCCGCAGGTGGACTCCACCACTTCGGCGATGTGCCCTCAGCCGCCAGCCATCGCGCCTTGCAGCAAGTTCCTCACCATGGCCACGAACTGTTCTCGCGCTCGCTCCGGGCTCCAAGGCCGTCGCTGCACGTTGCTCCTGAGCCCCGGCGCGCCGTGGTAGCTGAGCATGTAGCTCGCCACCCAGAGAGAAAACGCCTCCACGTCGAAGTCGGGCAGCTCGCTTCGCGCCTGCGCCGCCACCACGTAACCGATGCAGGCCGCAACGACCTCGCGCGCCGGCCCGCCCTCGCCTACCAGCGTCGAGTTGTCGATGTCGAAGGTCTCGCGCAGCAACAGCGTCGCGTAGTCGGGGTGCTCCTCGCAGAAGTCCCAGAAGGCGGCGCACATCTGAACGATCACGTCCTCGGCCCGGAGGCCCGTGTTCTGTCCGTAGCGATGGGCGATCCGCTCGGTCAGCGTAGACGACACCGTCGCCAGGATCTCCTCGTAGAGTTGGGCCTTGCCCTCGGGGAAGTGGCTGTAAACCGTCGCGGCGCGGATCCCCACTCGGTCGGCAATCTTGCGCAACGACGCGGCATCGTAGCCGAAGCGGGCGAACTGATGCGCGGCCTCGCGTAGTAGGCGCTGCCGGGTGGCGGCGTCTGTCGTCGTCCTCGCGAGGCCCAACTCAGCCGCTGAACTCTTCGAAATCATTGCGTTGCATACTACCGTAACGCACGTTACGGTTCAACCTAACAGCTGTTAGCATCCAGAGAGGCGCCACGTTTGGCCACCGCGACCGCAAACGAGCCAATTCCAACCGAGACACGTCGTCCCTTCGAGCAGCGCCGTCCGCCGCTGGTGAAGTCGGTGCCGTTCATTGGCCCGGTCCGGCAGTTCCTCGGAGATGTTCTTCCATTCCTCATGGAGAGTCGCGCCACCTATGGGGATGCGTTCCGCCTACGGATGTTCAACCTCGAGATGACCTGTCTGTGTGGACTCGAGGCCATCGAGCTGCTCGAAGCCGGCAGCTGCTTGCGGACGAGCAAGTCCATGCACGTGCTCGACGGGGAGCTCGGAAGTTGTCTCCCCAGCACCTTCGACGGCCCCCAGCACCGGATGTTCCGAAAAGCGCATCTCGAGTTTATGACGGCGAGCCTGGAGTCGAAGCGCCGCGTGGACATCCAGACCCGCCTCGCTGAGCACACTGCGGGATGGGGCGCCGGAGATCAGCTGGACGTGCTTCATGAAGCCCAGGTTCAAACGGTCGACGTCCTGTCGGTTCTCCTGAATGGCGAGCCCTTTCCATTCAGCAAGAAGGACTTGGCCCTGGTCGTGCACACCCTGATCTGGGCCACGTTCGGGCATGCGCCCCCGTGGGTCTTGCGGAATCCCGTTTACCGGTCTGTCCAGAAGCGCATGCGTTCGCATTTCTTGGATCTGGTCGCTCGGATTCGCTCGAGCCCCGAGCGCGCCTCGACGCTCGTGGGGCGCTACCTCGATCTCGAACCTCCCATTGGGCGGGAGCGCTGGGAGGATCGCGATCTCGTCGCAGTGCCTTACAGCGCCTACCTGGCAGGCTTCGATACCGTCGCGTCGGCCAGTTCCTTTCTCCTCTACCGGCTCCTCACCCACCCGGACCATCTGGCTCAGGTCAGGCAGGAGCTCGAGGAGCTTTCTCGCGAGTCCACTGGCCCGGTCGCTCCGGCCAAGCAGAAGTATCTCCGCGCCGCGTTCCTCGAGGCCGTGCGGCTGAACCCACCGGGTACGGCTGTCATTCGTGTCGCCGATCGGGACTTCGAGTTCGCCGGCTATTCGATTCGCAAGGGCGACGAGGTCCTGGTCGTCATCGCGAGCGACCACCTCAACCCCGAAATCTTCGAGCGTCCGAACGAGTTCGATCCGACCCGCTATTTTGCATCGCAGTCGGGCCCTCTGAGGCGACGGGTGCTCCCGTTCGGCAGCGGCAGCCACCGCTGCACCGGCGCAGTGCTCGGTGAGCTTGTGGCCGTCGAGATGGTTTCCTATTGGGTGAACAACTTCGACTTGGAGGTCGCGCCGGCCAGGCGAAAGGTGCGCGCGGTGGCCCGGCCCTTCACGCAGCCCGAAGGCCTGCGGGTCAAGGTCCTTGCTCGCCGCTGAAGGTCTTCAGAAGGCCCCTCGCGAACATGTCGAGCGAGCACGAGAGCGCACAAACGACCGCTGAAAACGCGGCGCTCCTGTGCATGCGCCACCACGCTCGCGCGTGCCGCATCGCTTGTTCGCAGTGCGTGATGGCACCCTCGCGGCACCGAGCGCAAAGAAGGACACCTAGCCCATTCGCTAAGTGCCCGACTTCGTTGGTTGCGGGGGCCAGATTTGAACTGACGACCTTCGGGTTATGAGCCCGACGAGCTACCATGCTGCTCCACCCCGCGGCCTCTTTATAGTCATGGGCTTTGACTTGTCAAAACGAGCCCAGGTACTAGATTTTTTCGATGATTTCGCGCGTTTTCGGCCTTCGAGGGTGGCAGTTGCTAGGGCTATCACTGATGGCCCTGGGCTGTGAAGGCCAGGCGCCGGCCAAGAGCGGCCCGAACGGGCCTCCTCCTGCGCGAGTCCGGGTCGGCGAGGTGCGCGCGGGGAGCATCGAGGCGCAGTGGTCGTTCCTCGGTGACGTAAGCGCGCTGCAGCGTGCGCGCCTTGCGGCGGGTGCGTCCGGGGAAGTGCGGCGGGTGCTGGTTCGCGTCGGCGACCGCGTGAAGCAGGGGGACTTGCTGGTCGATATCGACCCTTCCCTCGCCGCGGCTCGGATGCGAGCCGCCTCGGCTTCGAAGCAAGCAGGAGCGGCGGATCTCGAGCGCGCGCAGCGTGATGCCGAGCGATTGACCACCGCAGGCCCGGACATCGCAGCCGCGGCGGAGATCGAACAGGCCACGTCGGAGCGAAAGCGTGCAATTGCGGAGCGCGGGCGACTCAAGGCGGCGGAAGCCGAGGCGCGCGCGGCGCTCGGCCGGCATCGGGTCAAGGCGCCGTTCGATGGTGTGGTTGCGAGCAGAAATGTCGACCCCGGTGACTGGGTCGATCCTGGCATCGAAGTGATCGAGCTCGTGGATGATCGCGGCGTCGAAGTGCTGGCATCGGTGCCTCCGGAGGTCGCGCGCTTCTTGTCCATCGAAGACAAGGCCAGCCTTTCACGTCAGGGCGAAACGACCCCGGCCACCGTTCGAGGCATCGTGCGCGCGCTCGACACAGAATCCCGCACCGTGCGTTTGCGCTTGGTTCCCGACGAACCGAAAGCCTGGTTGCTGCCTGGCGCAGCGGTCGACGTACTGCTGACGATCGAACGCAGTGAGGAAGGCGCACTCGTCATTCCGCGCGACGCGCTCGTCTATGGCATTGCGAGCCTGAAGGTCGTGAAATCGGTCGACGGCAAGGCGGAGCCGGTGCCGGTCGATGTCGTGGCGCGGGGCCGGGATGAGGTTTTAGTCCGAGCCGATGGGCTCGCGGCGGGGGATTTGGTACTAA
>CAMYMX010000249.1 GCA_947259605.1 uncultured Polyangiaceae bacterium
GTGGCTTCACCGGCGTCATGAGGCGACACAACTTCGCTGGCGCCGGCACCGTGGGTCACGGCACGCACGAGGCCAAGCGCGGCGGCGGTTCGATCGGCATGGCCACGACGCCCGGCCGTACCCCTCGCGGTCAGAAAATGGCGGGCCAGCACGGCAACAAGAAGGCGACCATCTTGAACCTCCGCGTTGTCCGGGTGCTCCCCGACGAGAACATCGTTCTCGTCGACGGAGGCGTTCCCGGTCCGCGCAACGGTGTCCTCACATTGAAGGGCGCCATCAAGAAAGCAGCGGTCCCGCTTCCCGAGCGCCCCGTCCAAGAAGAAGCCTCCGCAGAGGCGCCGGAAGCCACCGACGAGGGCTAACTGAGCCGGCGCCGCCAGCAGGATCACCACGGACGCCGGGCGCGGCGCGAGGGCTACCCCGCTCGTTCCGTCTACAAGCTCCAGGAAATCGACCGACGCGTGGGTCTCTTCAAGAAGGGCCAGCGCGTTCTCGATCTTGGAGCAAGCCCCGGCTCCTGGACCCTCTACGCCGCCGAGAAGGTCGGTCCAAGTGGTCGCGTGCTCGGAATCGACCTGAACGACCCTGGGCTTGCACTGCCGGCCCATGCCGAGATCCGAGTGCTGGACGCTTTCGAGGTTGATCCGCAAAGCTTGGGAGGCCCGTTCGACCTGGTCATCAGCGACATGGCGCCGAAGACGAGCGGCCAGCGCCATGCCGATCAGTTCCGAAGCTTCGAGCTCGTGATCCGCGCCCTCGAGCTTGGCAAGGCGGTGCTGCAGCCGGGCGGCAGCTTCGTCGCGAAGATCTTCCAGGGCGCCGAATTCGAGGAAGCACGCAATGGGTTGCGCGAAGTGTTCGGCAAAGTTCGGACCATTCGTCCCGACGCAACGCGCGACGAAAGCTATGAGCTCTTCTTGGTCGGCCTGGGATTTGAGCCGCTCAATTCTTGAGCGCCTCGAGTCTGGCGCGAGCGCGATCCGCATACGGCCCGTCCGGATCGAGCTTCACGGCGCGCCTCAAATGAGCCCGTCCCTTCCCGAGCTGGCCCTGTTTTGCGAGGATTGAGCCGTAGGCATACTGAAGCGCCGGATCGCGCTCGTCCTGTCCGACAGCGCGACGCATCGTTGCCTCCGCCGCGTCGAGGTCTCCGGTTGCGTACTGTGCCAAGGCCAGCTCGGCGAGAAGCTCCGTCGGGGGTGGTTCGGGGGCCTGCCGAAGCGCAGTCTGCAGAACCGGCACTGCCTCAGTCGGCAACCCGGCTCGCCGCAAACCCTCCCCGACCGCAATCGACAGTAAGACGTCCCCCAGAATCATCGAACGAACCGCGAGGAGCTGAGCCGCCGCGTCCTCGGGCCGGCCCGCATCGAGAAGCATCATCGCTAAATTGATTCGAGGGATCGGATCATCAGGGAGTCGATCGATGGTTGCGAGGTATTCGCGTTCGGCATCTTCGTGGTTTCCAAGGTCTTCGTAAGAGAGGGCGAGGTTGAAACGGGCAGCGGTCAGCGCAGGGTCGAGTGCGACCGCGCGTTCGAGCATCGCCGTGGCCTCCGTGAGCTTGCCGGCTTCGCGCAACAGCACGCCCAGGTTGTTGAACGCCTCGGCGAAGTTCGGGTCGAGCGTGGTCGAGCGCCGGTAGGCCTTCTCGGCCAAAGCCCAATCGTTCGTCGCTTCCTGCGAGAGCCCCAAATCCAGCCAAGCCCTGGCATCGTTCGGGTCATCGGCGAGCGCCTTCTCGAAGACACGCTTGGCTTCCGCAACCTTGCCTTCGGCGAGAAGGCTTTCTCCGCGGAGGACATCGGGGCTCGCCGAAGGACGACTGACGACGGCGCGTGTTGGCACTTCGGCCGGGCCGCTTGGAGTCGAGCCACAGCCTGCACAGAGCGCTCCGAGAATCGCAGCGCAAAGAAGTCGAGCGCCCGGCTTCTTCACAGAACCTCTGCACGCGCGTGAAGGGCCAGGATGCGATCGTAGAGCACCCGCTGCAGGCGCTTCAAGCGCTCGTTGTCGTGGACTTTGTTGCCGTCGGCGTCCGAAACGTAGAACACGTCCGCGACGCTCTGGCCCTCGGTGTTCACCTTCGCCAGCGCGATGGTCAAATCGAGCTGGTGCAGCGTGCGCGCGATCTCGTGCAAGAGGCCAATGCGGTCGCGCGTGAAGACGTCTACGACCGTATACCGGAGGGATGCGTTGTTATCGACGCTGATGTGCGTGGGCACGTCAGGACCCCGGCGCACCGACCACGGAGGCGGCGTGCTTTGCCGCGCGATCAAATCTTGGGTCGAGACGCGGTCGGTGACCCGGTGCACGATGTCTTCTTGGAGCGCCTCGGCGAGCCTCGTGGGTGAGGGCGTATTGTCGCCCACTCGGACCCAGAACACGTCGAACACCTCCTCGCCGCTCTCCCGTTGCCGGGTGTAGAGCTGCGCCGCGAGGATCGAGAGATCGTGCGCGGCGAACACTGCGGTGAGATCTGCGAGCAAGCCCGAGCGGTCCTCAGAGACCACCACCACCGATTCCACGTCTTCGCTCGGGCCCGGCGCCACGCGAACCGTGGCAAGGCCCTCGTCGCGGTCGCGTGAAATGCGGGCATGGCGTCGAACGACGTCCACGGGATTGGCGAGGAAGTAGCGATCTGGCATTTCGTCGATGAAGCTTTGAAGCTCGTCCTGCCCGGCATCGCCTGCAAATCCGACGACGGCCTGGAGCTTCACGTCCAGGACCCGACTTTCGGTCTGTGCCGACCCGCTGCCTGATTCGAGCTGCGCAAGCGTCGCAAGATAGAGGTCCTCGAGCGCGCGCGCCTTCCAAGAAGTCATCGCCTTTGGATTCACGGTCGAGACGACCGAAACGGTGCACAGGAAAAGGTCGCGAAGGCGCTCGGGTGTTTCCACCATCTTGACGACCTCGTTCAAGCCTTGCGGATCGTGGAGGTCCCGCTGGGTCGCCCAGCGGTAGAGCGAGTTCTGCTCACCAACGAGCCAAGCGACGTGCTGGGCGTCGACGGGAGCGAGGCCCAATCGAAGCGCCACGTTCTCGGCGAGACGCGCGCCCGCTTGCTCCTGCTCCCGACCGCGCGTTCGACCGAGTGAATGCAGGAGCACCGCCAAAAAGAGCGGAAGCCGCCTCGGGGCCTCTGCGGCGAGGCGAGCCGAGAGCGCCCGGCCGCGGCTCTCACCTCGGGTCAGCGCCTGCAGGTGCTCGAGCGCTTTGACCGCATGAATGTCAGCCGTATAAACGTGAAACACGTCGTGGTAGACGCGACCGACCAGCGGCTCGAACTCGGGAATCATCGCGGAAACGAGTCCAACCTCGTGGAGCTCAGCAACTGTGGAGCCGCTGCGGAACGCCGGCTCATCGATGTTGTTGAGCAGGGACAGGAAGAGCTGTGTGGCTTCTTCGGAGTCCTGCAGCCGGAGACGCCATCGCTTGTCCGGTGCAATGCGGGCGATCGCATCCAAGGCCGAGTGGTCGGGCCGCTTGTGGTAGCGGAGAGCCTGTCGGTAGAAGCGAAAAGCGAGCGCGGGATCGCCATCGAGCCGTTGAGGCTTCTCGAGGCTGATGCTTCCGTCCGCCAAAACGATCCCATGTGCAAGCTTTCGAAACGTGGCGGCTCGAGTCCGATTGCGCGGTCGAGCGCGGTCGAGCATCCGCTCCGCCGTCAAAGCGACGATGCGAGCGTGTCGATAATAGGCCTGCATGAATTGCTCGACACCCAGCGCGACGCCATCGACGAAGCCGAGCTCCTGCGCAATGTCTTCCTGGTCGCCAAAGGTGAGTCGATCTTGCTGACGGCCTGCGCGCAGGTGCAGAAGGTTACGGACGCGCCAGAGCATCTCGCCAGCATCTTCGAGCTCCCGAACCTCGCGAGCGAGGAGTGCTCCCGTTCGGACGTAGTCCTGCTCGTTCCTCGCGCCCCAGCGTGCTCGTGCGGCCCATTCGGCGACGTCCATGTCCCTTAGCCCGCCGCGCCCCTGCTTCACGTCAGGCTCGAGAAGGTAGAGGCTGCCACCGAACCGACGATGGCGTGCCGCAGTGTCGTGCTCCAGCGCGGCGAGGAACTCGACCAGGTGCGGCTCGAAAACCTGCTCGCGCGCTCCGCGCTCCAGTTGATCTAACAGAGAGCCACAGCCAGCGACACGCCGAAAGTCGATCAGCGTCGTGGTGGTGCGGATGTCTTGGCGAGCGAGACTCAGCGTCTCTTCGACGCTTCGAACGGCGTGACCGATGTCGACGCCGAGATCCCACAGTGGGTAGAGCAGCCCCTCGGCCAGGGCACCGACGAACGGATCGTTCGAGTCGTCACATAGGAACACGACGTCGACGTCGCTGTTGAGACCGAGCGTCGAGCGGCCATAGCCTCCCACGGCGACCAGAGCGACGCGCCCGCGCGGTTCCAGAGGCAGCGCCCGCGTGGCCGCATCGGAGGCGCAGTACAGGGCGCTCAGCAGACCGTCGAGGGCGCGGGCATGAGAGCGAGCCGTGCCAACGCCCGGGTCTCCTCGGCGCACGGCGTCCTCGAACGCCCGGCGATAACCACCAAGGTATCCGCTGCAGGTCTTGCCGAGCGAAGGTGCGAGCCCACCGAGATCGACGACCGGACTGGAACCATCCGACAAAGGTCAGCGAGTATGACCGTCGACCCTGCCTTCGGCAAGCCATCCTCCCTATCGAGTCAGGAGGTAGGACGCGATACCTGATGCGACGCCGTCCGCGAGGGCGCGGCGATATCGATGCTTGGTCAGCGCGCGCGCCTCCGGATCGTACGTCAGAAAGGACGCTTCGAGAAGCACCGACGGCATGCGTGCGCCCACCAAGACGTAGAACATCGCGCGTCGCACACCGCGGTCGGAAAGCTTGGGGTGCACGGTGCGGCCCCGTTTCAGAGTGTGGCGCTGTATCTTTCCTGCCAAAGTCAGAGAGCCATCCGCTTGGTTCTTCCGATGATGCTTGGCGAGCAGACTCTGAATACCGGTCACCTCGGCGACGCGCGTGCCGTTCTCGCGCGCAGCGAGACGAAGCGCTTGACGGTTGTTCGTCGTGTCTAGAACGAAGGTGGTTACGCCCCCTTTGCGAACCTGCTCCGAGCTGGCGTTCAGATGGATCGAGACGAACACGTCTGCTTCCATCGCGTTAGCCAGAGCACAACGTTCTTCCAGCGAGAGATCGACGTCGCTCGACCGGGTGAGCATGACGCGCAAACGCGGCATGATCGCACGCAACCTAGCTGCTGCCAGCTCGGCCAACTCGAGCGCCAGCTGCGACTCGACGAGCCCATATTGATCGTTCGCGGCGCCAGGTTCCTGCCCGCCGTGCCCGGGGTCGAGGACCACCAAAGGCCTTCTGTTCTTTTTTGAAGGCCGCGCCGCGCTGATGTCGACCACGACGCGATACGGGTCGGTCAGGAAGAAGACCCGGCCGGTCGCGGTCGGATAGAGATCCAAGACGACGCGCGGGTTGGGCGTAGCAAGCCGGACGCGCTGGAGGCCGCCTCGCTCGACAGCCTGAGAAACCGGGACGCTGGCGTCCCATTCGACGTCTTGCAGCTCGATCGCGATGCGAGGGGGCAACATTCCCTCGGCGGGAAGCTGCTTCTGTTTGAAGAGCGGAGCTCCCTCGAAGAGAAGCACCACCCGCGCACCGGCCGCGTCCTTCGCATCAGCGCCGTACACGTCGATGCGCAGCAGCCGGGCCTTGTCAACTGGAGAGTCGGCCGGCGCGGCCAGCTCCACGGACGGCGCGGAAAGCTCTTGCTGGCGGCGCGGAGACGAATCAGCCGTGCAGCCCGAGGCGGACATCAGCAGCCCGAGCGCAAAGAGCCTCCATGTGTCTACCCCTCTTCGAATGGACGCGTGTGTACGCGACGAGCGCGCGAGCGTCAACGGAGCGTCGCTCGTTGACCCGCTCGGGTCGATCGCCTAGC
>CAMYMX010000250.1 GCA_947259605.1 uncultured Polyangiaceae bacterium
TAGCGTCACGCTCACGGCGGCGGCGGTCATTTGGCTGGGCTCGGTGGCAAGCGCCGAGTCTGAGCCGCTGCCGAAGTTCGTTGGAACCGAGCTCGAACAAGACGAGATTCTCGAAGTCATTGCATCCGCTAATTCGCGAAGCTTCAAGCCCGTCGGTCACAGCTCCGTCGTCTTGCGAATGCGGACCGTCGAGCGAGTGACCGCCGCGCTCAGAATCAGAAGTCACGAGATCCAGGACGGCTACCGATACGAGATTGCCGCATACCGGATCAGCCGGCTGCTTGGTCTCGACAACGTGCCACCTGCGGTTTACCGACGTGCGACCTGGAAAGAGATCAATCAGCGGTTTCACGAAGACATGCTCGATCGCCGAGGGGCGATTCGACGCGCGGTCTTGTGGGACGAAGACGGCTCGGCGCCCGGTGCTGCCGTCTACTGGGTCAAAGGCCTTCGATCGGTTGGGCTCGAAAACAGAGGTGGCTGGCAGAGCTGGCTCCGCGACGGAGACATTCCTCGGGGCAAGAGCGCGCTCGCCCGCGACCTGTCGACCATGACGGTCTTCGACCTGCTCATCGGGAACTGGGATCGATTCAGCGGTGGAAACCTCCCGACGGATCGAGACCGGCAGCGTGCCTTCTTGCGCGATAATGACCGCGCGTTTTCGACGCCTCTTTTAGACGGACGCTACGAGAAGCTGCTCGGAGGTCTCACGGGCATCAAGCGATTCTCCAAGGATCTGGTCCGTCACCTGGCAGGCCTCGATGAAGAATCGATCCGCAAGGAGCTAGCGCGAGACCCGAGTCAGCCGTCGACTCCCCTCTTGAGCGATGCCCAGATCGCCGAAGTTCTGAACCGCCGGGACGCAATTCTCTCGTACATCGCCGCCCTCATCGAAGAGCACGGCGAGGCTGACGTGCTCTTCTTCCCTTGAGTTATACGCCGTGGTAAGGGCACCGGGTGGTGAAGCCCAAGGAGATCGATGCGAACGAGATGGGCCATGTGTTGGGCTTGCTCGTTCATGACCTCCGCAACCCGGCGGCCACGATCAGTGCCAACGTGGATTTCCTCCAAGAAGTTGGTCTAGCCGACGATGATTCCGACGACGCTTTGCAAGACGTGAGGCTCGGCGTCGGTGAGCTCCGGCGCGGCCTCGACATGCTGGCATGGATCAGCCTCTGGCTCACCGGGCATGTCCCCCTGGAGGCGGCCAACGGCGATGTCGGCGTGTTCTTGGAGCGGCTCGAGCGGGCCGACACCCCGGTTCCGGTGACAGTCGAGATCGCGAGGGACGATCAGCTCTACGCACACGGTGCACAGGTCGCGGTGGAGGTCGTCGACCTTCTACTTCATAACACCCGCGCCAACGTGCCCGATGGACACGCGACCGTTCGCGTCTATCAGCGAAGCAACCGCGTGGTCATCGAAGTTCAAGATGCCGGTGAAGCCATCGCGCCCGAGCTTCGGAAAGCCGCGTTCACCCTCGAGGGACAGCAAGCGCTCAAGGGCCGAGTCGACGGCCGCTACAGTCGGTTCGTGGGGCTCTTCGCGGCGGCTGTGGTGCTGGACGGCGTGGGTGGCACGATCGAAGCTGACGGGAAAAAAGGCGCGGCGATTTTCAGGGTTTTCCTCCCCGGGGCCCGCCCGACCCGCCCCCCTTCGCCTTAGCTGTTGCTCGGTGCTCCTGGAGCCGTTCACGAATGCGGGCCTCGAAGCCCTGGTCCGTCGGATGGTAGTACTCGCGGTCGATCAGCGCCTCGGGAAGATAGGTCTCCTGTGCGCTGAAACCGCCTTCGTCGTGTGGGTATCGATAGCCGTCGCCGTATCCCCAGGACTCCATTGCTTCGGTGGGCGCGTTGCGGAGCTTCAGTGGCACGGGCAACGCCCCGTGTTCCCGCACGTCGGCTTGCGCCATCTTCCACGCTTTGTATGTCGCATTGCTCTTCGGCGCAGTGGCCAAGTAGGTGCAGCACTGCGCGATCGGAAAGATGCCCTCGGGCATGCCCAGCCTCCGAAACGCTGCGTCCGCGCCCACTGCGACCTCCAATGCTCGTGGGTCGGCGTTTCCGACATCCTCGCTTGCAAAGATCAGCATCCGTCGAAGGACGAACAGCGGTTCTTCGCCCGCTTCGAGCATGCGCATCAGCCAATACACCGCTGCGTCGGGGTCGCTACCGCGCATCGATTTGATGAACGCGCTGATGACGTTGTAGTGCTCTTCGCCGGACTTGTCATAGAGCAGAGTCTGGGTCGCCAACGCTTCTTGGACGATCGAAACGGTGACCGCTTCGACGCCGGCCGACTGCGCGAAATCGCTCGCTAGTTCGAGCGCCGACAATGCACGTCGGGCATCGCCCCCCGCGTTTTGAGAGATCGCAGCGAGCGCCTCGTCATCGACCGCCTGTGGGAGATGCCCGATTCCATGTTCTTGGTCCGCGAGGGCGCGTTCGAGCAGCTGGCGCAAGTCGGCGGCTTCGAGTGGCCTTAGATCGAAGACCCGCGCGCGAGAGAGCAACGCGGAGTTCACCGCAAACGATGGGTTCTCGGTGGTCGCGCCGATCAGGGTCACCGTGCCGTTCTCCACGTGAGGGAGGAGAGCATCCTGTTGCGCCTTGTTGAATCGGTGAATCTCGTCGATGAAAAGAATCGTCTTTTTGCCGTAGTAGTTCTTCTGCTCTTTTGCCGCAGCGATGATCTTTCGAAGCTCCGGCACACCTCCGAGCACGGCGCTAAAGGGAACGAAAAGCGAGTGAGTCTCGTTGGCGATCACATGGGCGACTGTGGTCTTCCCGGTGCCCGGCGGTCCCCAGAGGATCATCGAGGGAATGCGGTCGGCGCGAATCGCGCGCGCGAGGATGTGACCGTCTCCAAGGAGGTGCGCCTGGCCCACGACGTCTTCGAGGCGACGCGGCCTCATCCGATCGGCGAGGGGAGAGTCGGTTTCCGCTTGTCGCTCGAAGAGGTCCACTGGGACGCTTATAACTCAGCGGAGGATGCGGAGTCTCTTCGGACCTTCGCCTTCAGGAGCGGTTTCTCCCCCGCTGCGCTCGAAGTGCTCTCTGGCGATGCGTTCGGCGAGTGCGTCCGCCACCTGCGCGAACGCCTGTCCGGCTGCAGAAGCAGGGGCCGCCTGCACGATCGGGGTGCCCTGGTCGCCCCATTCGCGAACCAGGCCGTCGATCGGTATCTGACCGAAGAGGGAGGCCTCGGCGAAGTCGGCGATCTTCTGACCCCCGCCGCTGCCGAAGAGCTCGTGTTTCACGCCGGCGCTATCGATGAAGTGGCTCATGTTCTCGACCACGCCCAGTATCGGAATGTTGAGCTTCTGACACATCGACACCGACTTGTAGACATCCTGAAGCGCCACCTCTTGAGGGGTCGTCACGATAATCGCGCCGGTGATTCGGAGCTTTTGCGCCAGGGTCAAGGCGACGTCGCCCGTTCCAGGCGGCGAGTCGATGATGAGATAGTCGAGCGCGCCCCAGTCCACGTCGGTCACGAACTGCTGTAACGCGCCGTGAAGCATCGGCCCGCGCCACACGATCGCCTGCTTTGGGTCTTCGAGCAGAAAACCGATGCTCATCAGCTTGATGCCAAAGCGCTGAAGAGGTTGGATTCGCTTGCCATCCTTGGAGGTCGGCTGCCCTTCGATGCCGAGCATCGTCGGGATGGACGGGCCGTAGATGTCTGCGTCGAGGAGGCCGACGCGCGTACCGACCCGGCGTAGCGCAAGCGCCAGATTCGTCGCTACGGTGCTCTTGCCCACGCCGCCTTTGCCGCTCATCACCAACACGACGTTCCGAACCTCCGGAATCGGATCGGTGCTCGTCGCTTCGCGGGTAGGGACGCTCACCTCGATCTCCAGCTCGACGAACTCGACCCCGAGTGGCTCGAGCGCGGCTTCGATGCGCCGGCTGATGGTCTGCCGTGCCTCTTCCGAAGGAGAGCTCAATCGGACCTTCGCCCAGACTCGACCGTCCTCGATCCGCGCATCGAGGAGCGTCCCCAAGTCACCGAGGGGTTTTCGAAATATGGGATCTTCGACGGTGCGAAGAGCCTGATTGACTGCGTCGAGGGTAGGGGACCCCATCGAAACCTCCAGGTCGCTACAACCGGAATGCTCTAGGGCGGCGGTTTGGCGCAGTCAAGGTGGACAAACTTCGGCTGGCCGCTTGGCCCGGTTATGCTGCCGCCGTGTCGGTTTGGGAGCAACGGTGGGCACTTCCACTCGTGATCTTCGTCCTCTGCTCGGGGTTGTATGGCGCGACCGCCGCGGGCAGGCTCCTCCGACCTTCACCTAACAACCACTACGTCCACTTGGCAGAAGCGTGGCTGCAAGGCCGCCTCGACATCGGGGGCGACCCACCGGGCACCAATGACTGGGCCTGCTTCGACACCTTGGATCGAGGGCCCTGTCCCGAGAGACGGTATTCGTTCTCCGGCCCCGACGCCGAGCGCTACCGCTGGTATGTCTCCTTTCCGCCCTTGCCTGCAATCCTGTTGCTGCCCTTCGTGGCCGCGTTCGGGCTCGGTACCTTGGACGCCCTATTCTGGGTGCTCTTTGCCGGTCTCGGGCCGATGGTGCTGTTCCTGGTCCTGCGCTTCCTGCGCGAGTCCGGGCAGAGCCAACGCAGCGTCCGAGACGACCTCCTGGTCACCGCGCTCTTCGCGATCGGGTCGGTCTACTACTTCGTTGCCGTGCAGGGCACGGTTTGGTTTGCCGCCCATGTCGTGGCTACCACGTTCGTCTGCCTGTATTTGCTCTTTTCCCTTGGCGCGCGCCGACCCGCGGCAGCTGGCATTGCTCTCGGGCTCGCGTTCCTCTGCCGCCCGGCGACCCTCCTGCTCGCTCCGTTCTTCTTGGTTCAGGCCGTCAGCGCAGGAAAGGAACAAGGCCGGCGAACGTCGAGCGCCACGGCCCGTGTCTTGCACGCTTTCGCTATCTTCGCGCTTCCCCTCGCACTGATCCTAGCGGCCACGATGTGGCACAACGCCGCCCGCTTTGGCGACCCTTTCGAATTTGGGCACCGTTTCCTGCAGATTCGCTGGCGGTCGAGAATCGAAACTTGGGGCCTATTCAGCACACACTACCTGCCGAGAAACCTGACGGTCTTCTTCCTCTCGGTGCCTTGGCTGATGTCCACGAGCCCCTTCGTACGCATCAGCCGGCACGGGCTCGCCCTTTGGTTCAGCAGCCCGAACTTGCTGTGGAGCCTATGGCCGAAGAAGCTCGACGCAACGACCCTCGCGCTTTGGGCGGGCGTTCTCCCCGCCGCGACTTGCACGCTGCTCTACCAGAACACCGGTTGGATTCAGTTCGGTTACCGATTTTCGCTCGACTATCTACCGCTTCTCTTCGTGCTGGTCGCGCTGAGCGGCCGCCGGTTCGGCATGGCGTTTCTCTGCTGCGCGGTCTTTGCCATCGTGGTGAACACCTTCGGCGCCGTGACGTTTGACCGCTTCACCCAGTTCTACGACGACGACCCGACCCAGCAGATCATCTTTCAATCCGACTGATCGGCTTCGCTCAACAATTGCTCGGCCAGTGGGCTCGCTGGCCCGCGTGGCAACACGACGCGCTCGAGCCCGGTGCTCCCCGCCTCCTGTTGCAGCAAACGCAGCTCTTCGAGGGCGTCCTCGGTACGACCGCGTTTCGCCAGGATATGCGCGTGCACCAAACGATGCGATGCGCGCAGCGAAGGATTGTCGTCGGTGTTCTGTCCGCCGAGGTGCGCGAGCGCCTTTTCCGACTCACCCCTGACGGCCATCAGCAGAGCCTCCATGGCGACCAACCAGACCTCAATCGAGCCCTCGGTCGGCCGCCGAATCCGATCGATCGCGCGCTGTGCCGCCTCTGGCTCGTCGAATTGAAGCTCGCAGGTAGCCAGAGCCTGGTCGCGCAAAACCGCCTGTGGCTCCG
>CAMYMX010000251.1 GCA_947259605.1 uncultured Polyangiaceae bacterium
CTCGGACTACCCGCAGCTTGCATCTGGTTGCCTTCCGGGGGGGCAAGGATTCATCTTAGGAGCGCATGTTTGGCATCGGCCCGACGGAGCTAGCCTTCTTCCTCGTGATCGTCCTGCTGGCCGTCGGGCCGGATAGGTTGCCGACGTTCATGCGCACCGTCGGCAAGGGGCTCCGCCAGGTGCGCAATGCCAGCCGCGAGTTCAAAGAAGCGATCGGACTCGACGAGCTCATGCGCGAGGGCGACCCGTTCAGCGCCCCTCGGGTTCGCCCGCCCAGAGCCCGACCCGTTCCCGTTCAGGAAGAGGCGGCGGAGTCGCCGGAGCCTGCTGCGACCCAAGCGCCGAGCCGGCTTCCGCCGCCGCCACCGGCTGCTGCGCTCGCCGATGAGGCCGAGCCCGCCGCCGAGGCGAACGTATCCGTCGAGGCGAAGCGTCCATGACCGCCGCGGAGATCCAAATCCCGGAGCCCGAACGGGCAACGGTTCCCGAAGAAGATCAGGAGATGACCTTCTTCCAGCATCTCAACGAGCTTCGGTCTCGCTTGCTGCGGGCCATCCTCGGTTTGATTCCTGCCGTCGCCGCTGGTTGGGTCTTCAAGAAGGAGATCAAAGACTTCCTCATCGCACCGCTTCAGCCCGCCTGGGAGAAGTTGAATCTACCCGGTGAGGCCGTGCTTCGATTCGCTGGGCCTGCCGACGCCTTCATGATGTACATGAAGAACTCACTCATCGCTGGGGTGCTGCTCGCGTCACCCTGGATCTTCTGGCAGCTCTGGATGTTCATCGCGCCGGGTCTGTACAAGAAGGAAAAAGCGTTGGCGGTTCCGTTCATCATCGCGTCGACCCTGTGTTTCACGGGAGGCGCTATTTTCGGCTACAAGCTCGTCTTTCCGGAGGCGTTCACCGTCTTGCTCGGCTTCAGCGACGAAACCCTGGTCGCGACGCTCTTCGTCAAAGACTACATGCCATTCTTCCGCCGGATGCTCCTGGCCTTTGGCATCGTCTTCGAGGTTCCGGTCATCGTGACCTTCCTCGCGGGCGCAGGCATCGTGACCTGGCAGCAGCTCTTGAAATTTTCGCGCTGGTGGATCGTCTGCGCGGCATTCATCTCGATGCTGCTCACACCGCAGGATGTCTACACGATGGTGATGATGCTGATCCCGCTCATTTTGCTCTACTTCGTCGGGGTGGGCTGCGCGTATCTGATCAGTGTCTTCCAGAGGAAGCCGAGCCACTAGCCTCGCTCGGGCACCGGGTAAGGCGGGTACTTCGGCACGTCTTCGGGGAGGAACCATTGGTCACCCCAGATGCTCGCGCCTCCGTCGATGTAGAAGGTCTGACCTGCGATGAAATCCGCATAGCGCGACGCCAAGTAGGTGATGAGGTGCGAGACTTCCTCCGCAGTGCCGAGCCGCTTCAAGGGGTTGGCCTTCTCGGCGGTGTCCAGGAGCTCCGGCGGATACTGTTTCGTGCCGCTGGTGACGATCACCCCCGGTGCAACCGCGTTGACCCGAATCCCGTGAAGCGCCCATTCGACCGCAAGCGTCTTCGTCATGTTGTCCACGCCTGCACGCGCTGCTCCGGTGTGCACCATTCCAGGAAAGCCGCGGATGATTTGCGCGATGACATTGACGATTCGCCCTCTCTTCTGAGGTATCATCGCCTTGTTGGCCACGGCGTGTGTCATGGCCCAGGTGCCGATCAGGTTGTTGCGCACGACCGCCGCAAACCCTTTTGGTGAAAGTGTCTCAGCGGTCGTCGGGAACTGACCGCCGGCATTGTTGATCAGGACGTCGATTCGGCCGAAGCGGTCGATGACCGCGTCCACATAGGTGGCAATTGCCTCGGGTTCGCGGATGTCGCAGGGCGCGCCAAACGCCTCGACTCCTTTCGACTCGAGCTCGGTCACCGCGTTCTTCAGGGGCTCTACGCGCCTCCCGCAGATCGCAACCTTGGCTCCCAGGAGGCCCATTTCCGTTGCCGCAACGAGGCCGATGCCGGTTCCACCGCCGGTGATCAGAACGACTTCGTCAGAGAACAACCCGTCGACGTACAGCTGGTCCATCTCGCCGCTCATACCATGCGAGGCGAGATCGGACGATTCGAGGCTCAGCTTGCCGCGACGGACTCGTGATCCTCGGTCAGCGAGGCCACCAGCTCGCGCAGGTCTTCTGCGAAAAAAGGCTTTGCAAGGGTTGCTTCGACGTCGAGGCGGCGCGCGATGTCGTTTCGAGCCGTGCTCGCGCTCAGCAGAATCACGGGCACCTCGCGATGCCTCCAGCGGCGCCGGAACTCACGCAGGAACATCTCGCCGTCTTCAATGGGCAGCATCAGGTCGACCACCATCAGGTCCGGCAGCTGCACCGCGCACTGTGCGAGCGCCGAGCGAACGTCTCCCGCCGCGATGACCTTGTGCCCTTCTTGTTCCAACAGGACCTCGAGCATGCGCCGCACCGAAGGGTCGTCGTCGAGAACGAGGATCGTCTTCTTCTCGGTCACAGATCCATCCTATCAGGACCGTCGCCCAGGGCGAATATGCGCGCACGGCCTACATTGGAGCTGCTAAGCTCACCTGTATGACGCCGGCCGTTCGTCTTGGTGCTGCAGCCGCCCTCGTGACGGCTGCCTGCGCCTCGACGATGCGCCCTGCGTCACCAAAACCCATCGAACCGCGTGACCTATACCCATTGGAAACCGGCAACGCGTGGTCCTACGACGTCGATACGGGCGAGTCCTCGACGACCTTGGCGGTGTCGCGGGTGGAAACATTCGACGGACGGATTGCTGAAGTTCGCACCGCAAAGACCCTGCTGCGTTACGAAGTGCTTCCCCAAGGGATTCGCGTGCCGCCAGGAGATGAATGGGTCCTGCGCGCGCCATTCGAACAAGGCGCGACCTGGCCGGGTCGCGGGGGCCGTACGGCCCGTTTGGTCTCCATGGGATTGCGTGCAGAGACGCGCGCGGGCGCGTTTGAAGATTGCGTGCTGATCTCCGAAACCGGCGGCAAGCTCGAGCTTGAGGTGCGCACGGTCTACTGCCCGCGGGTGGGTCCGGTGTCAGTCGAGTCGACCATGCGCTCCAACCTGAGTGACCGCGTGCTGACGGTGTCTGCCAAGCTGCGCGGTTACAAAATCAGTCCGACTTCTTCGCGGGGCCCTTAGGCGAGACCTCGACTTCGACGAACTGCGTTCGAAGCTCTACGATCAGCGACAGCGAACCTTCGGCCAAAAATACCTGCCGCCAGGTCCGTCCCTGCGCATCGCTCACCTCCAATGCGTGCCGCGTGCCCGGCGTGACTCCGAACAATCTGTTGTCGATCTTTCGGCCGTCGAGAAGAACCTCCGCCTCGGGCGGCACGCCGAGCAGCTCGACGGTGGCCATGGGCTGCGTCGACCCCGCCCCAGCGACCGGCCGCGCGCTTGGGTCGCTCTCCAGCAGAGCCCAGGCGATCGCCACCAGCACGGCGAGGACGGCAAAGGCCATCATCCAGCGGCTGTCCAACACCCGCCCCACGCTGTTCAGAGGAGTCGCATTCTCTTGGTCGTTCGGCTTCACCATTGCTGTTTTGCGACGCCACGGATTTGTACCGTGCGCCATCCGGTTCCCATTGTAGGATGCCCGCCCGGGCCCCGTCACGTTCTGGGTTGGATTTCGCATGACGACAGCAATTCTCCAAGCGTGCGATCTGACCAAGAGCTATGGGGACCGCGTCGTGGTCGACCATCTCGACTTGAGCTGCCGTCGAGGCACGGTCCTCGGCCTTCTCGGTCCCAATGGCGCGGGAAAAACGACCACCCTGCGGATGCTCTACGGCTTCGCCCCCCCGGATGAAGGCACGATCTACTACGACGGGAGGCGGTTTTCCGAGAATCGAGCTGAGGCGAAGCGCATGATCGGCGTGAGTACCCAGGACGACTCGCTCGACTACGATTTCACCGTCGCGCAGAACCTTCTGATCTACGCGAGCTATTTCCGCCCGAGGGTTGAAAACCTCGAAGGCCGGGTGGCGGAGCTTCTCGAACGTTTCGACCTCGCGTCCTATGCGGACGCCTCTCCGCACGTGCTCTCGGGTGGATACATCCGGCGACTTCTGATTGCCCGTTCGATCGTGCATCGGCCTAGCGTCTTGTTCCTCGACGAACCGACAACCGGCCTCGACCCTAGCGCGCGCCTCGATGTCTGGGAGTTGATCGACGGAATGCGCGCCGATGGCTTGGGAATCGTGCTCACGACTCACTACATGGACGAAGCCGAGCGCCTGAGCGACGAGCTGCTCGTGATTCACGAAGGCCGTAGTGTCGTCCATGGCGAGCCGCATCGAGTCATCGACAGTGTCCTCGGTGACCACGTCATCATCGTGCCTCGCGCAGAGCCAGCACGCGAAGCCATCGCTGCCTGGTTGCGGGACCGAGGCGCGGAGGAGGTGGCGACGGTGCTTGGAGAGCTTCGCGTCCCGGTGAGCAAAGAAGATCTGGCTGCGCTCACGACTCGGTTCGGCGAGGCGACTTGGCAGGTGCGCCCACCCAACCTCGACGACCTCTTCATCGCTCTGGCGCGGCGAAATGCGCGGTCCGCATGAGCGCCTTGGCCAACCTCACGGCGGTCTCGAACTGGCGCTCCTGGGCCGTATTTCGCAGAAACGCACTGGTTTATCTGCGAAACTGGCGTACCGCCGTGATCCCTCCAGCCATGGAGCCGGTGATCTTCTTCGTGGCCTTCGGCATCGGGTTCGGCGGCTTCATCGAAGACCTCGACTACGGTGGCACGATGATCAACTACGCGACCTACGTCGCGCCAGGGCTGATCGCTTATACCGGTTTCGGCACGCCATACTACGAAGCGCTCTACTCGGCGTATGTCCGGATGTTTTATCAGAAGACTTGGGACGGCATCCTGGCGACGCAGGTCGAACTACCCAGCGTGGTTTGGGGAGAGATCCTCTGGGGCGCCATGCGGGGGATGGTAAACATCTCAATCGTATCGTTGGTCATCGCCGTCTTCGATTGGCTCGGCGTCGTCGACGTGAAAGTCGGGTTCCTCGTCTTCCTGCCACTGCTTGGCTTCATTGCGGGCTGCGCGTTTGCGTCGTTCGCGCTGATATTCACCGCGATCGTGCCGGCGATCGACCACATGAACTATCCCGTCTTCCTGATCGGCTGGCCCTTGAGCTTGGTCAGCAACACCTTCTTTCCGATCGAGCCACGAAGTCCAGTGTTGTGGGCACTGATGCAGGTCAATCCGGTCTACCAACTCGCGGAGTGCGCGCGCGGCCTTCTAGTGCTCGGGAACCCGGGTTCACATCTTCTCGGCTTGCTCGGATCGACGGTCCTTTTCCTCGTTCCATGCACCCTTCTTTCGGTCCGATTGACCCGCCGGCGAGTGCTCGGAGACTGAGCTTCCCGTACCTAGAAATTCATTTGTCAGATCAATGGTTTAGAGGCTGCATCAGCCCTTGCGTTGGACCCCCTTCAAGGCTAGAAACGCAGTCATGGCTGAACCTCCGATCGCCGAACCGAGCCCCGCTGCGCCAGGCTACGATCAGAGCGCAATTCAGGTGCTCGAAGGCCTCGAGGCGGTGCGGAAGCGGCCCGGCATGTACATCGGTGATCCGCACGACGGAACAGGGCTCCACCACCTGGTTTGGGAAGCGGTCGACAACGCGGTCGACGAGCACTTGGCAGGCCACTGCGACGCAGTCCAGGTCATCGTTCACTCCGGGGGCTCGGTTACCGTCATCGACAACGGTCGAGGCATTCCCGTCGGCATGCACGACAAGGGCGTCAGCGCAGCCGAGGTCGTCATGACACAACTTCACGCCGGCGGGAAGTTCAACAGCGAGAGCTATTCGGTCTCCGCCGGCTTGCACGGCGTCGGCGTCAGCGCAGTCAACGCGGTGAGCGAGTGGCTCAA
>CAMYMX010000252.1 GCA_947259605.1 uncultured Polyangiaceae bacterium
CTGATTGCGCGTGAGACGTTTCTCGCGCGCCCGTTCCATGATCTCTGCAAGCGCATGTGCTGCAAGCGCTGCGACGTCGGCACCGACCTTTGGGTGCTCGCTGTGCACCCCTTCGAGCCGCCGCCCGAGGTCGTGATAGTGCTGGCCGCGGGTCTTGAGGTGATGCTGCCAGCGGTCGCGCCCGATCGTCATTTCCATGATCTCGGAGGTGCCCTCGTAGATCGTGGTGATTCGCACGTCACGCTTGATCTTCTCGACCATGTACTCTTTGGTGTACCCGTAGCCGCCGTGCCCTTGAATGGCTGCGTCCGCCGCGGCATTGCCCGCCTCGCTCGCGAGGTACTTGGCGATGGCGCCCTCGGTGTTCAACAGCTCGTCGCCGCCCTTGTCGATGGCTTCTGCCGTCTGCTCGATGTACGCGCGCGCCGCCTCCAGGCGCACCGCATGCGGCACGATGAGCTTGTGCGTATAGCCCTGCTTTTCCGACAGCGGCGCGCCAGCTTGAATCCGTTCGGTCGAGTATTCAATCGTCCGATCGAGGGCAGCCCAGCCCGCGCCAAGCCCGAACGCCGCCACCATGAGTCTCGTGAACCCAAAGACCAGCTGCGCCTGTTGCAGCCCCTGGCCTTCCTCGAGCCCCACGAGCTGACCGGCGTCGACATAGACGTTTTCGAGGACCAGCGCAGTCGTGTTGCTCAGCCGAATTCCGTGCTTGTCCTCCGGTTTTCCCGACGAAAAGCCTTCGGCGCCACGCTCGACGACGAACCAGGTGGGACCAGCCGGGGCCTTCGCAAGCACGGTGTACACATCGGCGTACCCGCCGTTCGAGATCCATTGCTTGTTCCCGGTGATCTCGTATCCAACGACCTTGCCGTCCTTTTCTACCGGTACCGCCACGGTCTTGAGCGCCGCGAGGTCGCTTCCAGCCGCGGGTTCGGTCGCCCCATAGGCCATCAACAAACCCTCTTCGGCGATACGGCTCAGCCAGTGCTCTTTTTGCGCGGGCGTTCCGCCGAACACGATGGGATCGCTTCCAAGAAAAGTCGCCAGGACGCCGGTGGCTAGGCCGACATCGATCCGGGCCATCGCTTCGCAGACCCGATACACGTCGAAGGCGCCTCCGCCCATCCCGCCGTGCTCTTCCGGGATGAACACCAGCTGCACTCCGAGCTCTTCGCTGCCGATCGCGCGGACCAGCTCTTCTGGAAAGATGTCCTTCTCATCGAGCTCGAGGAGTTTTTCGTCGCTCAGGTTGGCTCTGGCGAAATCCTCGAGGGAGTCGAGAACGAGGCGGAGCGATTCCGCGTCGAGGCTACTGCTGTGTGCCATGAAAAGGTCTTCCGTTTCTATCGTGCAGGGTATGGGCCGTAAGTTGCAGGTACGCAGGGACCCGCTGCGGATAAGCAGCTTCTGTGTCAGCGTGAGACGCCTGCCCCACGCCCCGAGTTTTCTCGTACCTAGCTTGCCGCACTCGGGTCAGGGAAGCGTGCCACCGGCGAGTGCAGGTGCAACTCATGCGCCCTCAATTTTCCGCGCGAAAGAAGTGCATAATTGCGCGCTGCGTCATCGAGACGGTTTGCGGTATAAGCGGTCGGCGACCGGAGTCGCGACTCAGAAAGGATGTCCCATGAAGAACTCATTGATGCTTGCTTGCGCTGGTTTGCTCACGATTGCTGGATGCAGCTCCGAACCGAGTCCGGACAACGGGCCGACGCGCAGCTGCGCGACCGACATCGCCGTGGGCGAAGTGCAGCCCTTTGGCGATCCGGTCGCCACACGCACCGAAGGGATTGCCTTCGATGCGGCCGGCACGCTCTTCGTCTCGGCGATCGTGGATGACGGCGACGATCAG
Source organism: uncultured Polyangiaceae bacterium (assembly GCA_947259605.1). Lineage (GTDB taxonomy): Bacteria > Myxococcota_A > Polyangia > Polyangiales > Houyiibacteriaceae > SG8-38. The sequence continues at coordinate 1,853 of CAMYMX010000252.1, forward strand.
CTGCTCCGGTTCTTGCCCGACGGCAGCCAGGAGGTCGTCGCCGAATCCGAATCGATTCTCGGTCTTGCCAGCGACGCGACCGGGATTCTCGGCGCGGCGATCCGAACCGGCGAGCTTCTGTTGATCGATCCGGCCACCGGCGTGGTGGCGCCGATTGCAAATGGTCTTGGCGCACCGAATTTCGTCGTGACCACCCCCTGGGGCACGACCTTGGTGTCCGATGATACCCCCGGGACCGACACCATCCGGGAGGTCACCCTCGATGGAGACGTCTCTGTCTGGGTCGAGGGCGTGCCGACGCCCAACGGGATGGTATTCTCGCTCGACAATCGAACCCTTTACGTCGCTGCCACATTTGAAGGCGTCGGACTTTGGCGCGTGCCCGTCAGTGACGAAGGCGAGGCCGGCACCCCGGAGCAATGGGTCAGCTTCGATGCAGCCTCGACCCCGGACGGCGTCGCGATCGACAGTGAAGGCAACGTCTACGTTGCGCTGAACATCAACGACGAGATCGCTCAGGTGAAGCCGGATGGAAGCGTCACGATCATTGCCGAAGGAGTCTCCAAGGCTGCGAGTCTTGCGTTCGGTCAGGGCGAGTACGACCCCTGTTCGCTGTACGCGACCAACCTTTTCGGCGCGCAGGTCTGGCGCGTCGGCATCGGGGTTCTGGGACCCGAGAACTAGGGCCTGTTGCGCACTTCGATGATCTCGCAGCTCACCTCGCCCTTGGGGCGGCGGAGCGTGATTTCATCGCCCAGCTCGCGCGAGAGCAGGGCCTTCCCGACGGGTGACTCCATGCTGATCCACTTCTTCTCGGCGTCGATTTCGTCGGGTCCCACGATCCGATAGGTCTGCGTTTCCCCTTCCTCGTCTTCGATCGTGACCCAGCTTCCAAAATAGACTCGACCGTCGTCCGGCGGCGTCTCGTCGACGATCGTCAGCACCTTGAGCCGACGTCCCAAAAAACGAAGTCGCCGATCAATGGCAGCCAGGCGCTGCTTGCTGTACTGGTATTCCGCGTTTTCGGATCGGTCGCCTTCGGCCGCCGCAACCTGCACGGCCTTTGCCATCTTCGGGCGATCGACGTTCCAAAGGCGGTCCGCCTCTTCTTCGAAGCGCCTGTAGCCGTCCGGCGTGATGTAACCGGGTTTGCCCGAGGTATCGGGTCGTGTCCTGCGTCGCGTCATCGTATGCCGCGCTACTGCCCAGGTACCCCATCGATGTCCGGCTTGAACCGGAAGATGTAGTAGGGCGCATTGGCTTGGATATGCGTCTTTGATCGAAGCATCTGATCGGGAATCGCGCTGTCGGCGATGTAGAGCCAGCCATCGGGCCCGTAGCTCAAAGCGTCCGCCCAACGAATCTTCTCGTTCCGAATCAGTGTCGTCAGCTCACCTGCAGGCGTCATTCGGATGACCGCGCCGTGCTCGACGTCCGTGATCAGCAAGTTCCCTTCGCGGTCCGTGCTTAGCCCATCATTGAGTGGCTTTGCACCAAGGGCCTGAACCCTCGCTGCCAGCGCTCCGTCGCTCAGCGCATCGTCGAGCAGGTCGGCGACCTTGATGCGATACATCGTGTCATGCGCCATTGCACCGTAGTAAATCCACTCGTCGTCACGGCTGATGGCGATCCCATCGACACCCGGCTTGAGCACCACGAGACCGCCGAAAAACCTCATGTCCTTGGTTGGGTTACGAATCAGCCAATCCTGGGCCGACACCGACGGGTCGCTTTCCAGAACCCGCCGCGCCTTTCCGAGCTCGACGTCGTACACGATCAGGCCCGGGTTTTTTCGCCAGAAGCTCACATCGGCGATGAAGACATGCTTGCCTGTAGAATCGACCTGCAGGTCCTGCAAAAAGGAGCCCAGCTGCGCCACCGAAGAATTGAATACGTGTTCGTGGACGAGCCCGCCCGTCCCGAGGTCAAACGCCAAAAGCCGGGCCTGCCCGGTGCCGTGGTTGCCATGATCAATAGTCCATAGCCGGTTCTGTCGGTCGATGGCGATTCCGAGAGGCGTTTCGAACAGCGCCTGCGCTTCTTCGCTCGGAAACGGCTTCGGCGCGCCGTCGACCCATTCAAGCAACTTGGCCCCGATCGGTCTGCTCTCCGGATGAATCGTGTAAACCACGCGCCCATCTGCGGACACCGCGAGGTTGCCGATCGGCTCCGCGCTGGTTACCACGACTTCGAGCGCACTTTCATCGAAGCGCGGCGTTCCGCTGAGGTCTAGATACGGTTCCCCACCTCCGTACCGAAGGTGGAGGACGATTGCCAAGGTTGCCATCAAGACGGCGAGCCCGAGCAGCAGGCGCAGCAAGAAGAGCCTCATCGCGCGCCGCCGGCGCTCACTTGGAGGGCGTTCATGGCAAAGCTGAAATCGTGCTTCGGTTCGGCGCGCGGTCCGGACGCATATTTCGTATGTGCTCGCGAGCTGAGGAGTCCGAGCAGTGCCGCCCCGAGGGGAATCGACATGCGAGGTGACAGGAAAAGCGACTTGGGCTTCACGCCGGTCATGGCCGCGCCGAAGTCGTCCATGAAGCTAGCCCCGTGGCGCTGGGCCGCCATCGCGGCGGTGTCCAATAGAACCGGGAAGCGATGGATCGCCCGCCCGGCGGCAGCCGAGATCGAGAAGTCGCGACCGAACTCTCTCATCCAGGCACGATGGTACGCCGAGAGCCGCGTCGCGCTGAGGTCCCCAGCATCGAAGGCCTCGTGGAGCAGTCGGGCTGCCATTTTCGCTGCGACCATTGCGGTATGAATCCCCTCACCGGTGAGGGGGTCGGTTTGCCCGGCGGCGTCGCCCAGGACGAGGAGCCGTTCCCCATGCGTTCGGGGCTCACCGCCTAGACGAAGCGGAGATAGGCCCGGAGGTTCCAGCGGCTCCGCGTGGTCGCCCAGCGCCGCGCGCACGTAAGGGTCTGAGGCGACCTCGGTTTGGAGTAAAGACTTGAGCTTCGTCGGCGGCACTCGGCCTCCGGGAAGGAGGTAGCAACCGAGGTCGATGTCTCCGTTCGAGTGGCGAAAGAGCGCCACGTAGCCGGGCAGCACATAGCGCGGATAGAGCAGGACGCCGTCGCTGCTGAACTGATGTGTGCCTCCCTTGATGTACTGCCGGCTTGCAACACTGTTGGCGCCGGTCTTCACGACGCCGAGTGCGCGTGCGATCTTGCTCTTGGCGCCGTCGGCGGCGATCAGGCATCGACCAGAAAACCGCCGGCCGTCCTTGCAGCGCACCGCCCATCGACCATCGCCGAGTTTCACATCGCTGACCGCGGCACCTTCGATCAGCTCGGCGCCCACTCGTGCGGCGGCTCGCGCAATGCGTTCGTCGCAGACCATCCGTCGGATCGCCGCCACGCGCGGCGCGCCCTCGCGCTCGCCTTCATCGGGGCTGGTAAAGCTCAGGCCCGAGGGTGACACCAAGCCGCCGGAACGAACCCATTGCACCGCGCCCTCGGCGTCGAGCTCCTGGATGACACCCATCTCCTCCAGGATGTCGAGCGCGGGCTCGCACCAGGCATCGCCGCAGCGCTTGTCGCGAGGAAAGGTCGCCTTCTCGAGCAGTGCGACTCGCTTTCCTCCCTTGGCAAGGAAGTACGCCGCGGTGGCTCCAGCAGGGCCGGCGCCAGCGATCACGACATCGTAAACAGGCTGTTCGTCCATAGAGGGCGGACTCTAGCGCACGCTGGCTACGCCTCCCAGACCACCTTCTGAGCCACGCCGTACCACTCGTCCATCTTGGGGCCGTAGGTGTCTTCGAGCATGCTTCGCTTCATCTTCATGGTTGGCGTGAGAAAGCCGTTTTCGATCAGCCAAGGATCTTTGACGACCGTCAGGAACTGCAGGCGCTCGAAGGCCTCGACCTCTTGGTTGACCTGCTTCAGCAGAGCCTCGAGCTCGGCCTGGATCTGCGCACGCACACTCGAGTCGCTCAGCTTCGGGCGGAGCTCCTCCCCGAGGAGCACCAGGGCAAACGGCTGGGGATGGCCGGACCCGGTGACGCAGCACATCTCGACGTGGACGTTGTTGTTGATGATGTTCTCGATC
>CAMYMX010000253.1 GCA_947259605.1 uncultured Polyangiaceae bacterium
GTGTAGTTGCCCTCCCGTTGGTAGACCCAGGTGCTGTAGGTGGAGATGACCTGGTCGAGGGTGGCGTTTGCGTTTTGCATTTGCTCGACGAGCGCGTCGAGGGCACCACTTGCAGGAGCCGCGGTCGCCGGAAGGTAGCGGCCGTGTATCAAGAGGTTGCGGACGCACTGCTCGAGCTCCCGCATGTTGCCGGGCCATGGGTAGTCGAAGCCAACGCCCCGGTCGATTCCAGACATGACCTCTTCAAAGCTCGCAGTGTCGGCGGCGCCGAGGGTGCGTTGAATCAACACTTCAACGAGATGCGCGAGCTCGTCGCGGTCGCCCGCAAGTTGCTCTTTGAGAGAAGGAGTCCGAATGACGTCCGAACAGAGGCGATAATAGAGGTCTTCTCGAAAACGCCCAGCTTGCATTTCGCGCGCTAGGTCCCGGTTCGTCGCAGCGACCACTTTGCCTCCAAAACTTCTTGGCTCGCTGTCCCCCAAGCGGTGAAACGTCCGCGACTGCAGCACCCTCAGAAGCTTCACCTGGACTTCCGGATCGAGCTCGCCGATCTCGTCCATGAAGATGGTCTCGCTCGCCGTGCGGCCTTCCAGGTGGCCCATGCGGTCGGCGATCGCGCCAGTAAATGCCCCCTTTTTGTGCCCAAAAAGCTCCGATTCGATGAGCGGGTTGGACATTGCCGCCAGATTCAGTGGATGAAACGCGGTTCGGAAATCGCGAGCGAAGCGACGGCGACTCCCATCGAACGGAACGAACGAGGAGAGGCCGATCGCGCTTGCAACGAGCTCCTTGCCGGTGCCCGAGGGGCCCAGAATCAAGGTGCTCGCTTCGTGCATTCGCCCTTGGAGATGATGCAGATAGCGCCAGGGGTCGTGCGTGAACAAAGACTCCCAGACGCTCGCGCGCAGCTTTGCGGCGGCGATCGAGTTGCCGAGGATCTGATGAAAAACGAAATGAAAGGCGCGCCGCGTTTGAAAAAAGAGCGCAAACAGGTCGGCAGGGTCGCTTGCCCATCGGGGCGGACCCACGTGCCGAAACAGCTCGCGGAAATCATGTTGAAACGCGTCGTAGAAGTCGACGGGCTCGGCGCCGGACTTCGCAATGATCGACTCGTACATCTCGGCGTCGTGGCGATAGTAGAGCACGTATAAGGCGGCGCCCCGGATGAGGTCGCGGTCTTGCTCGCTGTATGCTGCGCCGCGCTCAAAGCCGGTCTGCGCAGCCGCCATTTGCCGTTCGGCTTCTTCTTGAATCGCGGGGAGCGCCGGATCCTCGAGCGGCCAGTCCAAGGAGCGGCTCCACGGCGAGGAGCGGGCCACCTGCTCGCCCACGATGACTGCCTCGAGCCCGGGGCGCTCGGGACCGAACGGATTGGTGAATCCAAGCTTCCCGATGGCATCGAGCCGCGCCGCGGTCTCAGATTCAAGCATGTACAAGTAGTGTACACACGATGTGCATTTTATGTATGCAACGCTGACCTCTTTGCTAATTTCCTCAATGATTTCAATCTCCTCAGGTCTGGCACAGTCCCTGCTCTATCGGGCATAGGAGGTTTCGATGAATCGAATGAAGCGATGGACCATGAGCGTAACGAGCTGGGTTGATGGCGTGCTGGCCCAGGTCGAGAACCACGAGTCGGCCGTCAACGCCGCGATCGGCCGGGTTCGCCAATCCACGGCGCGAGCACGCGTCCAGCTCAAGCGGGTCGAGCGCGACCAGCATTCCCTGAGGGACAGCCTCGCTCAGGAAGAGCGCGCGGTCGAAGTCTGGCGCCGGCGTGCCAAGTCTGCCGAGGACGAAGCGGTTGCCCTCGAATGCATGCGCCGCTTCAAAGCGTCGGAGCGACGGCTGCAGCAGCTGCGCCAGCGTCTCGCCGAACACGAGCGGTCGCACAAAGAGCTGAGCGAAGGCATCCGGATGCTGAACGCGCGTTTGTCCGAGCTCAGCGAACGCAAAAACTTGATGCGCACGCGCCAGTCGCGCGCGGAGGCCGCTCATGGAATGGCGAGCGCGACCGGACCGATCGGTGACCTCGAAGAGGTCTTCGATCGATGGGAGACGCGAGTCGGGGAGATCGAAATCGCATCGGAATGTGCCGAACCGCTCGACGCGTTCGAAGCCGAGCTCGAAGACGTCGACGAAACCGCAGATCTTCGGCTCGAGCTCGAAGCGCTACGTGCAGAGGAATCCTAGGAGGCCAGATGGACACGCGACTTCAACAACTGTTTCAAACGCTGCGCTGGTGCGGCGCCGCCATGATCGTGGCGGCTGCGGGCACGTTCCTCGTTCAGAGTTGGGATCAGGTCGGGGACGTGCCCCGCTATCTCACGCTGCTCGGAATGACCGCGCTGCTGCCGGCGCTGGCCTATGTCTGCGGCATCCGGATGCAGGAGGGCCGGAGCGCGCGCGTCCTGATGCTCACCCTGCTCGCACTCATCCCCATTCACGCTGGTGTGCTCGGCGGGTTCGTCTTGTCGCAGTTTGGAACGGGCACCAGCAGCCTCGGGCCGGTCGCGCAATGGGTCGCGCCCACCCCGATGGCGGCAGTCCTGCTCGTTGCGGGTGCCGGGCTTGCTCTGATTCCCTTGATCTGGGCCGCCTTTCGAGTGCTCTCACGACCGCACGCACACCTGCTGACCGCAGCAAGCGTCGCAAGTCACGCGCTCTTGCTCGTCCCCGATCGAAGCTCCCTTGCCGCAACCCTGACCGTCGTTCCAATTCTCGGAATGACCGTCTGGTGTGCGGCCCGCATCAAGCCACAGACCCTGGAGTCACGGCTCGCCGTTGCCTCCCTCGTGGCGCCGGCCGTGGTCATCGCCTCGCGCCAACTCCTCTTCTACGACGTCTCGAGCGCGTTCTGGGGTGCCATCCTCGGAACCGGCGCATTGGCTCTCTTCACACTTGGAAAGAAGAGCGGGGACGCCACCATCGAACGGTTCGCGATCGTGCCGACCCTCCTTTCGGTCGCCGCGTTCGTCGTCGCCACGGGCCCCTGGTGGCCGGACGTATCCACGTCGAGCGTTTGGCTGGCCTATGGTCTGCTGTCGTCGGTCCCGGTGCTTGCCTTTGCGTGGACGAGCTCTCGCTCCAAGGGGTTTTTCCTACGAGCGGCGGTTGTTCTCAATGCAACCATCGCAATGACCACCCTGCTGATCGACCCACGACCCTGGGCCGCGCTTCAGGCCATCGCTTTGGGCCTCGGGGTCTCGAGCTACGGATTCGTCAAAGGTCAGCGCGGTCTGCTCTACTCCGGAATCGCACTCGCCGGGCTTGGGTTCATCATCGAGGTCGTTCACGCCGTCGAAGTGTTCCAACCAAGCGGTTGGCTCGCGCTCGCCGGTTTCGGCTCCGCCTTGGTAGGCCTGACCGCCTGGCTGGAGCGCCGCGCGCGTTCCGTTCGTCAGGCCGCGAACGCTGCCAATGTGTCCCAGCCCGCTTCGGCCAGCCTGTCACAATGACAGTCAAACCTGGGAAAGTGGTCGCCTTTTGCTCGAAATCAAAGGGTAAATCGGCGCCTTAGCGGCTGGCACGACGCCTGCATTACCTCAGGACGTCATGAGACGAACGGGTATCTATCTCCTTGTCATCCTATCGATCGTGGTCGGTGCTGCCGTGGTCACCGACGCCATGGTGGTCACCGACCGCGAGCGAATGGATGAGTTCATCGACTCGGTGACAGGGCAGGTGTCCGAGTCCCGCATCGACAACGCGCTCCGCTACGCGGACCCGTCGAAGGTCACGATGGAGCTCGTGCACGACGGACACAGGCGGCGCTACAGCAACCGAAACGCGGCGGCGCTCAAGCCCGATGCGCGCAAAGCGCTCGCGTCTCTCGAAGGCTCGAGGCTTCGCCTGATCCAGGAAAGCATTTCGCTCGACGGAAAGCGCGCCCGGATCGCACTCCGGCTTCGAACCGATGCCGGCCTCGCCAACACGGTCTTCGACCTCCGTCGCGAAAAAGATCAGTGGATCCTTCGCCGCGTGATCGTCAACTAGCCCGGGTCGAAGCGAACGTCGGCCGCGCGGATTCCATCGATGCGCAGAAGCTTGATTCGCGCGCGGTCGCCGCGAACGATCTCGACGTCTGACTTGGAGACGCCAAGCGTTTTGGCGAGCAGCTTCCGGAGCGCTTGGTTTGCCGCGCCATCGACCGGCGGCGCGGTGAGCGCAACTTTGAGAGCGCCATCTTGCACCCCGATCACGCGACTGCGACTCGCACGCGGCGCGACCCGCACCTCGAAAACGACCGCGCCATCCTGTTCCCGAACGCGCAGCTCGCTCATCGCCCAACCAAAGCCACTTGACCCCCGAGGCGAACCCGGCGAGATTCCCGCCCAATGCATCCGGTCTTGTTCAGCATTCCGACGCCCTGGGGCGCAATCCCGATCTACTCCTACGGCGTGATGTTGGGAAGCAGCCTGCTCTTCGCCTGGTACTACATCATGTACATGGGCAAGAGGGTCGAGGGCTACAACCGCGAGCTTCTCGCCAGCTGCTTCACCTGGACGGCCGTCGGCGCGATCGTCGGCGCCCGCCTCCTCTACATTCTCACCAACTTGGACTCCTACGACAGCATCGGCTCCTGGTTCGACCTTCGCTCGGGCGGCCTGGTCGCCTACGGTGGCTTTCTCGGCGGCTTCGTCACGGCGCTCGCCTTTTGGCGGCTCAAGAAGATCCCCCTTCTCCCGTTCGCGGACATTGGCGTTCCCACGCTCGGTTCGGGCCTCATGCTGACGCGCGTCGGCTGCTACCTCTATGGCTGCGACTATGGCCGCCCGCTCAAGGAAAGCGCCCCGGGTTGGCTGCAGTCCGCGGGCACCTTTCCGAAGTGGGACAGCGAGGCGTATCCCACGTTTGCCTGTGACCAAACGATCACCGGTTCGCCCGCCTATCAGCACCACCTGCAAGAGTATCCCGACCTCATGTTCGAGCGCCTGAGCTCGCTGGCCGTCCATCCGACGCAGATCTACGAATCGATCGCGGGTTTGCTCCTCTTCATCTTCGCCACCTGGCTGCTCATGCACCGCAAGTTTCGAGGCCAGATACTCGTCACGGTGGCGGGGCTCTATGGCCTTTGGCGATTCCTCATCGAATACCTGCGAGACGACCCCGAGCGCGGTTTCGCCTTTGGTTTTTCGACGTCTCAGCTGATTTCGCTCGCGCTCATTCCCGTGTGCATCATCGCGTATGTCCACCTGAGGAAGCGCGCCGAAGAGAACGGCGACATCGCACTCCCGCCCTGGGCGCTCGAATCCACTGCGGGTCCTGCGGCGCAGGAGACGCGCGCAGACAGTCGCCCGGCAAGGTACCGGCCGAAGAAAATCAAAAAGAAAAAGTAACCGAGCCTAGTCCTTCGCGGGCTGCTTGGCGCGATTGAACGCCTCGAGGACCCGGGGCGAAGTGCGCACCGTGTCGAGCTCGAAGTTGGGCTGAAGGGCGAGCGCTGCGCGAAAGGAAGCTTCGGCAAGGTCCGCGCGCTCGAGCGCGACGTAGGCCACGGCGAGCTCTTTTTCGATCGTCACCACCTGCGTCGAGCTCAGGCTCTGCGTTCCGAGCAGCCTGTTCCCGAGCGCAACCGCTTCGGCAAACTGGGCTTTCTCGACTTGATCGATGAGCTTCGGTAGCACGCTTTCGACTTCGTCCTGCGCCGCTTTTGCAGCCCCGCCACCAGCCGCGCGCATGAACGCCGCCGACGCTTGCGTTTGCCCTTCCCCCGCGAGCCTCAGATCGAACAAGGGAATCAGCACGACCTGGCCTCGCTCGATTCGCGCGCCGGGGTTGAACGCGCGCAGCCGCTTCACCGAGAGTGGGCTGTCCGGCAAATAGGTCTTCGCGATCTTTGCAAGCGTCTCGCCGGGCGCCACCACGTGACGCAGCGGGTAGGGGATGAGAAGCTC
>CAMYMX010000254.1 GCA_947259605.1 uncultured Polyangiaceae bacterium
CCCCCACCCGTAGTCCTCCCTGCCGCGGCATTCGCTTTGCTCTGCCTTGCCGGCGCGTTCGCGCCGGGCTTCGCCCTTCGGGCTCGCGCTGCCGCGGGTGTGTGGCGGGTGGGGTATTGGGTTGGTTGGGTGGTTTGGTTTAGTTACACCGCCCGCCCACCCCCACCCGTAGTCCTCCCTGCCGCGGCATTCGCTTTGCTCTGCCTTGCCGGCGCGTTCGCGCCGGGCTTCGCCCTTCGGGCTCGCGCTGCCGCCTGCCGTTTTGGGAAGGTTGGTGGTCTTGTCTCCGTACGGAGGGGCGCGGAAAAAGGCGCGATATGGGGCGGAGTCGACGTAGCGAGTGACAATCGGCAAGACAGCAACCAGCCCCGATTGGCCGCGAGTTCCGAGGCTCGGCTTGCGTGGTCCAGGCCCCCAGTGCATCCGACCACATCTGCAAGCCGAGCCGTTCCATGGAACCCCGTGACGGGTTTTTTCCGCGCCCCGTTAGCTGCGGCGCCAGCGCCGGTGCTTCCGGCGGATCAGCCGCAGCTGTTGCCTGGGAGGCCCCGGCACTGTTCGAATTCCGTAAGGCAGTTCGCGCCGTTTAGACAGTTGAGGCATAGGGCACTGCAGGTGTTCGCCTGGCATTGGAACCGACACAGCGCGGGCAGCCCGCAGCGCTCCAAATTGCCGTAGCAGCCGGCACAATCCGTCGAGAGGGCCGCGACGCGGTCGCTGACGCAGTCCTCGACACACACACCGTACGCGTTCGCGCTCCCGACGCTGGCGGCGCAGACGAACAGGCCACAATCGCGAGCGATGTCGCGAACGCTTTCGCTAGCTGATTCGATCGCGCCGAGATCGGACCTGTTGTCGCACGCCCCCCTGGGCACCGCGCCGCCCGCACCGCCTGCGCCGCCGCCGCCGCCCGCACCGCCAGTGGCACCGGTACCCCCGATGCTCCCACTTGGAACCCTACCGCTGCCGCTGCTCAGGGTAGGCGGGGGATCGTCCCCGCAGCCGAGCAGGCCGAGAGCGAACAGAAGAACCCATTTCATGGGGATGAGATTGAACCCTGGCCCGAAAATCGTCAACGAACCGGCCACACCGTCCTCCCGGCATCGGTCAGCGCGCCGGGACGTCGCGCTGCGCGTTCAGAAACCCATGATCTTGGCAGTGGCGTAGCGCATGACTTCCGTCGCACCGCCGCCGATCCGGAAGAGGCGCGCGTCTCTCCAAGCGCGAGCGACCCAAAGGTCTTCTAGGTAGCCCATACCGCCGTGGAATTGCATGCACTGGTCCATGATCTCTGCGGTCACGTCGCCCACGTAGGCCTTCGACATCGATACGATTCGCGTGGTCTCCATCGAGAGCATGCCGTTCTTCACGAACTTCTCGTCGTTGTACGCTGCGCAGGCATTGTAGGTCAGCGCCTTTGCCGCCTCGTACTTCGTGTACAGGTCGACGAACTTCTGCTGCCAGTATTCCCTCTTGATCAAAGGCTTTCCAAATGCGGTGCGCTCGCGGCCATATTGCACTGAACGATCGAGGGCGAGCTTCGAACCTTCCAGGCCGCTCACGCATCCAACGAGACGTTCCGACTGGAAGTTCTGCATCAGATAGACGAAGCCCATTCCCTCCTGTCCGACGAGGTAGCGCTTGGGAACGCGAACATCTTCGAAAAACAGCTCGGCCGTATCGCTCGACCAATTGCCCGCTTTCTCGAGCTTCTTCGATACGCTGAAACCCTTTACGTCCGTTGGACAAACGATGATCGAGATCCCGGCGTGGCCCGCGTCGGGATCGGTCTTGACCATCAAGGTGATGAAGTCCGCTCGCGTGCCATTGGTGATGTACGTCTTCGAGCCGTTGATGACATACTCGTCGCCTACCGTTCGCGCAGTAGTTCGAAGTGCTGCGACGTCGGAACCCGCACCGGGCTCGCTCACGCCCAGCGCGGCGACTTTGTCGCCACGAATCGCAGGCGCCAAGAACTCGTCCTTCACTTCGCGGGAACCAAGGTCGGCGATGACCGGCGTTGCCATGTCGGCCTGTACGAGCAACCCCATGGTCACGCCGGCAGAGCCGCAGCGCGCGAGCTCCTCGGACTTCACCACACTCATCCAGAAGTCTCCGCCGCTTCCCCCGACGTCCTCCGGGTAGTGAGCCCCGAGGATCCCCAGATCGCCGGCCCGCTTGAAGACCGAATTGGGGAAGAGCTTCTCCTTCTCCCAGCTGTCGACATTGGGCACGAGCTCGTTCTCGACGAAGGTCCGAACTTGCTGGCGGAAAATCTGATGCTCTTCTTGAAAGGGCTGGAAAGTAGACGACATCGCTCTCGCTCCAAAAATGAATGAACGTTCATTTAGTAGCCGGAGCCCAGCGGTTTGGCAAGTCCATGGCGCTACCCCGGTTTTCTACTGGTTCGGCGGCTCGATCGGCTCACCGGTCGGCTCGAGGACTACAGCCTCCATCCGCTCCGGGAAGGTCTCTGGCTGTAACTCGGCGCGGAGATCGTCGATCGTCTTCGTGAGCGCCGCCTCGCGCTCGTCGCGCCAAATCTTTCTCCGAATCGAAGCGCTGGCCTGCTCGAGGGTTTGTATCCTCTCCGGTCGAATACTCGTCAGCTCGAGAATGCTCCACTTCCCATCCCCGAGATCGAGCGGCGCGCTCAGGTCCCGCGTCTTTGCGAGCGCGAACGCAGCTTTTGCAAGCGTGGCGTCGATCCCTGCCCCATCGGGTTTGCCCACCAGGGCCCCGTCGCCGGTGAAGTAGAGCAGGTCGCCTCCGCGCAGCTTCGTTTCGGTGTCGAGACTACGTTCCTTTGCGATCGCTCGAAATGCTGGTCCCTCGCCCGATTCGAGGTGCCGGCGAATGTCCGCGGCCTCTTCTTGGCTCGCCACGAGAATGTGACGGGCGCGCCGCATCTCTGGCCGACGAAACTCCTTTGAATGCTCGTCGTAGTACTTCGCGACGGCTTCGTCGGGCACGCTCTCGGGTGTCGTGGATTCCTCGAACTCTTTTCGGACGTAGAGCTGGACGAGCGTCTGGTCGAGAAACTGCCGAACCAGCGGGTCATTCGCATACCCGAGCTTCTCAGCACCCAGATAGAAAAGCTCGTTATTAACGTGCTCATCGGCCAACTCTCGGAGTATTGCAGAATCGGCAAATCGCCTGCGAGCGTAGACCGAGCGCGCGTTGATCGAGTCCTCGAGCTTCCCGACGGTAATCGTTTCAGTGCCAACGGTGGCAACGACTTTAGCGCGTCGAGCTTCGTCGGGGTTCGGCGGCGCGTCCTCGGCGAGCGCTCGCAATGTGAAGAGCGCCCCGAGCGCGAGAAAAACCAGGCTTATCCGTCGCATCGGCCGGCAGCGTTTCACGAGCCTCGCAGCCGGTCAAGGCCGGTGCTCGGCAAAAAAATCAGTGAGCTCCGCAGCGAGCACTCGCGGTTCGAACCAGTGAATCATGTGCCCCACGTCGGGAATTTCGACGAAGCGATGCTGCTTGATCTTCGAAATGCGATGCTGCTCGTCCTGCAATCGAAAGCCGCGCTCGCCGGCCACGACGAGGGTCGGGGTGGAGATGGACTCGAGCAGCTTCTCGAACATCTCGGCTTGGAAGGGGCGAGGCGCCCAGGTCTTGTGGAGCGGATCGAACGTCCACTCGAGCCCGCCTTCCACTTGCTTCGTGCTCTTGCTTGCGAGGAACAAACCGAGCTCGTCGCTGAGCTCCGGGTTCTGAGCTCGCATGCGTTTGAGCGCGGCTCGCGTATCGGCCATGGGCTTGCTCCGCGTGTTGCGAACCTTCGGTACTCCATCGAGCCAGGCGCGCAATCGGGTGGCCGGGTCGCGAGGCTCCATCTCCGGCGGCCCGATCCCTTCGATCAGCGTGAGCGAGCGCAATCGCCCCGGGCGGGCAGCCGCGTACATTGCGCAAGCAGAGCCCCCCATCGAATGGCCTACGAGATGAATCGGTCGATCGCCGAGCTTTGGGAGTAGCTCATCGAGATCGAGAGTGTAGTCGGGGAAGTGGTAGTAGCCGCCCTTACCGATCCAGTCGGTTTGGCCGTGACCTCGCCAATCGAAGGAAGCGACGCCATGCCCCGCGCCGACCAACTCCCGCGCGAGCGCGTCAAAGCTCCAGGCGATGTCGAGAAAGCCGTGGCACAGGACGACATCCACCGGATGCTCGCCCCAACGAATGACGTGATGCCGAAGGCCGTTCGCACTGAGCGTTTCCTCGACGACGGCGGTCATCCCTGCGCTTCCTCGAATCGCTTCGGCGAAAGCGCCTCGGACTCCCTCGACCCGGGCTTGCCTGCCATCGCCTCGGCGATCAGCTCCGCGGTCAGCGGCGCAAGCAGGATCCCATTGCGATGGTGTCCACTGGCCAAGAACAAGCCCTCGATTCGGGTTTCCCCCACCAGAGGCAGCCCGTCGGGCGTGCCCGGCCGAAAGCTCGACCAGTGCTCTTGGATCGCAGCGTCCCGCAGGCCCGGCGCAATTCGAGTGGCCTTGCGGATGACGTCAGCCATGCCGCCGAACGTGATTCCCCGTTGAAATCCGACCCGCTCCATCGTCGAGCCGCAGAGCACGCGGCCGTCGGGTCGCGTGACGACATAGCCGCCGGCTCCGAAGACGACACGGCGGAAAATTGGTGGCCGCGTTTCCGTCGCGATCATCTGGCCGCGTACCGGAAAGATCGTTTCGGAATCGAAAGGCAACCCCGGAATCAGCGTCGTCCAGCTGCCCGCGGCGACAACGAGACGATCCGCCTCGATCACTTGGTCACCAAGCTGGACGCCTCGCACCCTTCCGCCTTCGACAATCACCGAGCGGACGGTCGAGCCGCTCTGGAACGTGACGCCATCATGCTCGGCGCCCAGCGCGACCGCCGAGAGCAATTTCTTGGGCTCGACCTGCGCATCTTCGGGAATGCATAGCGCCCCCAAGGCGTCCGAGTTCGCCGCGGGTTCCTCTTCCATGAGCTCCTCTCGGCTCCAGCGATCGCAGCGAACTCCATGAAGCCGAAGGGTCGAGGCCTGCGCGTCGAGGGCGGCAATCTCTTCCTCGTCGAACGCGAGCTCGACGACCCCACAACGCCGAAACCCAACGTCGACCCCGAAGAGCTCATCGAGCTCGTCCGCCAGCTCCGCGTGAAGCTCCCGACTCCGCCGACCGAGTTGAAGCGCCAGGGCGTCCTCGAACGACTCCACCGAAGGTCCGAGAATGCCCGCTGCCGCGGACGATGCTTCAGCGCCGGGAACGCTGCGCTCCAGTACCAAGACTCGGGCCCCATCTTTGGCGAGCCGATAGGCGACGCTGCAACCCATCAAGCCCCCGCCGACTACGATCACATCGGGACGCATCGGGCAAAGCTACTCGGTCCAGGTGCCGCGGCAAGCGGCTAGCCGAAGATGTCGCGATACGTGACCAGGATCATGACCCCGAGCAGAAAGACGATGCCCAAAGCATGGACGGCCATCTCAAAGCGCTCGTTGGCGCGCCTACGGGTGACCGCCTCGTAGCCGAGGAAGATCAAGCGTCCCCCGTCGAGGGCGGGGAATGGCAGAAGATTGAACATGCCGAGCGCCACCGAAATGAACATCAAGATCCAAAGGAACGCGGGCAGACCAGCCTGCGCCGCGTCTGCGACCATTTTGCCCATCATGACCGGGCCGCCAATGCCTTGGGTGCTGCGCCGTTCGACCATCTGCGCCAGGCCGGTCAGCTGGGCCACGGTCATCTGATACGGCAGCGCGATCGACAATTTGGCCGAGTCCCAGGCTCCGAGATTCTCGTAGAGAGGCATCATCTTGGCGCCGACGCCGATCTGTCCTCGCCCTTCGCGATCGGCAGGCGTGATCGTAATCGGCGGCAGTGCTTTGCCATTGCGTTCAATCACGTACG
>CAMYMX010000255.1 GCA_947259605.1 uncultured Polyangiaceae bacterium
GCGGCACCGAGAGCATCATCAACCCCCTGCTCATCTACCGTGACAAGGCCCGCGAGGAGCGTGGAATCGATCGTCCCAATGTCATCATCCCGGACACCGCGCACCCGGCCTTCCACAAGGGCGCGCACTTGCTCGGCATCGAGGTCGTCCAGGCACCGACCGATCCGACTAGTACACTGGTCGACGTGGACTTCGTCCGCGACCGGATCGACGATCGCACCATTGCCCTGGTTGGCTCCGCCGGGAACTATCCGTACGGCACCATCGATCCAATCGATGCGCTCTCGACATTGGCGGTTGAGCACGGGATTGGCTTGCACGTGGACGGCTGCCTCGGTGGTTTCATCCTGCCCTGGGGAGAAGCCCTCGGCTACGACATCCCCGCCTTCGACTTCCGTTTGCCCGGCGTGACTTCGATCTCCGCCGACACCCACAAGTACGGCTACGGCCTCAAGGGCACGTCGGTCGTGCTCTACCGCGACGCGTCGTTCCGCAAGTACCAGTACTTCATCGCGCCGACCTGGAAGGGCGGCATCTACGCATCGAATGGGCTTGCCGGCAGCCGTTCCGGCGGCCTCATCGCGGCGACCTGGGCCGCGATGGTGCGGTACGGCAAAGAGGGGTACCTTCGCCATGCGAGGCAGATCTTCGAAACCTCATTCAAGATGCAGGACTCGGTCAAGGGCCTTTCCGAGCTCACGCTCATGGGGGCGCCTACTTTTTGCTTCTCGTTTCGATCAGATGAGTTCGACATCTATCACGTCAACGATTTCCTGAAGGCCCGTGGTTGGCGCTTCAACGGCCAACAACACCCATCCGCAATTCACATGTGCGTGACCCGGCCACAAACCCGGCCCGGCATCGCGGAAGCATTTGCAACCGACCTTTCGCAAGCCGTCGCCTACGCGCATGAACACCGTGACGCCAAACCACAAAGCTCCGCGATCTACGGGGGCGGCGCCGCAGGCATCCCCATCGACACGCCCGAGGCTGTGCAGATGCTCATGACGATGGCGCTCGACACACTCCAGGCCTATCCGTTCTAGCGAAAGCGAGCTCCAGCTTTCGACGACATCAGACCGGGGTTGCTCCTGGCTGTGGTCAGTTCTCGCTTGCCACCGTAGGGTGTCTGAACGAGACTCGCGGTCTGAACTGGAGGATTCGATGAGCGCACTGCAATGGCTAGCCGCCTCGGCACTGATGACGGCCCTGTTTTGGGTCCCGTACGTTCTGGAGCGAATGGTGGCCTTGGGCATCATGGGCGCCTTGAGCCCGGTCGACCCCGAAGACGAGCTGAAGCAAGCCCTCTGGGCGCGTCGATCAAAGCGGGGGCACTACAACGCTGTCGAGAACCTCGTGGTCTTCGCGACCTTGGTCCTCGTGGCGTTCGCCATGGGGAAGGGTGAGGAGCCCGGAATATTGGCGGCGACCCAGGTCTACTTCTGGGCACGGCTAGTGCACTTTCCAGCGATCACCTTCGGCCTACCGGGGATTCGAACCGTCGCGTTCCTCGCGGGCTTCGGTGCTCAGATCGTCGTCGCGCTTCGCATCTTCACCTGACACGCGAAGCATCGACGCCGATAGGCCGATTTACGCAGAAGCTTTAGTCGACGACGATCCCGCCGGTACCGCCTTGGCCACCGGCTCCATCGTCGCCACCGGAGCCGTCGTCGCCGCCCATGCCAGCTGCGCCGCCCATGCCAGCTGCGCCGCCCATGCCAGCTGCGCCGCCCATGCCAGCTGCGCCGCCCATGCCACCTGCGCCGCCCATGCCAGCTGCGCCACCCATGCCAGCTGCGCCGCCGGTACCACCCGTGCCGTCGTCGCATTCTTCTGCTTTGAGTGTCATTTCGTAAGCCGCCCCGTCATCGATGGCTTCCCGGCCGCTCTGGTCGTGCGGGACGACCACGACGCACTTGCCTTCGGTTTCGTTCCCGCTGTCGTCGGTGGCCTTCCAGCCAAGCTTGTACACGCGGCCGTTGCTTCCGCCTTGCCGCTCCGAACGAAGCTGCACGTGGTCACACGCCAGAATGATGTCGGGCTCGGTATTGCCGTCGCCCTTTGCGTTGACTGGCTCGTCGCTCGACGCCGAAAGGAAGGTGACCGCGAGGTCTGCGTCGCAGGCGTCTCGGACACAATCTTCGCCCGAAATCGTGTGGAATTTGTGATTGGGAGGCCAAAGCTCGAGCGCCTCGTCGGTCGCCACGGGCGACTTGGTGTCTTCGACCGTCAGCGTCGTCTCGCAGGTCACTTCAATAGAGTCTTCGCCTCCGCCTGAAGCTGCGGCGGTGACCACGATCTCGTGCGTGCCTACCTCGAACGGCCCTTCATCGTTGAGGGCGAGCTCGATGTCTTCGCAGCTTTCGGGAAGGTCGCCGGAGGGCTCGAGATAGAGGAGCGTCGAATCTGCGACGCCGTCCTCACATTCGACCGTGAGATCATCCGGACAAAGCCAGTCCTGATCGTCGAGCTCGGCCGCATCTTCGATGCACTCCGCCGTCAGCTTCGGCGCCGTCCCGCCAGCGGTATCGCCGCTGGAGCATCCCTGAGTGAAGAGGAAGGCCATGCCGGCCAACAAAACGAATAAATTTCGGTACCACATAGGCACTATATGTCGCACTTGGCTTCGTGAGTGCCAAGATTCCTAGCTCACAAATTACGAGAAAATACACACATCTGGGTCCAGAGGGTCTGTGCGTACGCGAATGTGAGATAGGCCACACAGCGTGGCTTCAGGATGCTCCGCTAGGGGACGACGATCACTGAGCGCATTCCGAAATGGTCGGACAGCGGCACCAGCATGTCGCCTTCCACAGGCACGACGTCTTGGTCGAAAATGCGTGCGGTCGAGCTCACCGCGCTTTGGGGCAAGTTGTAGAGAAAGATGTGGTCGATCCAAACGGAGGCCGTTTCGGGGTCGTCGTCCGGGTTGGTCACCGGATTGGTGCTACAAAATGTGCAGAGCGGTGTGTAGTCCGCAGTGTAGGCAGGAGTGTAAGCCGCATCGAGAACGTTGAACGTTTCCTCGCCCTCCGCCACGATGTCTTCCGCGGGGAATGCGAGGCCGGTATTCATGTCGCCCAGGATCACCGCGGGTCGGTTGCTGCTCTTCGAGGCGACATAGTCGATGAGTTTCCGTGCCTGGAGCTCTTGCTCGGCCTGCCAGCCATCGGCACCCGCCAGTCCGCCGCCGTACTGCCCCGTGTATGGGAAGGTGTTGATCTCACCCGGGGGGACGCTGAAAATTGGCGTGAGGTGATTGCAATAGGTATCGAGCTCCGCCCCGTTTGGCAGCTCGACCGTGGCCCTGAGAATACTGCGTCGATTCCAGGTGCCTGGAATGACCCAGTTCTCGGTGTCCTTCAGCGGATGACGCGAAAGAATCATCACGCCGTTCTGCCCGCCAAAGGCGAGATCTTGGTTGACCACGGTCGGACAGGTCGCGCGCATCTCTGCGAACGTCGCGGTTGGAAGCTGTGGAATGACACAGGAATAGCAGCGCTGACCTGGAGGGCCGCCAAGCAACAGCGGCGCAACCTGCAACGTGCATGATGCCGAAGCGCACGCAGCGCTGGTGGTGCGGCCCTCTTCGCTGTCCGGTATCGTGGAGCAGTTGTCGCGCACGCAGTCGATCGCGGCGTCCATCGACTCTTTGATGGTCATCGGCCCCCCGAAGCTCTCGTCCGGACAGGGCACAGTAGTTGGAGCTGGCGGAATCTCTCCTTGCTGGTCCGTCGGGTCGTTGACGGGCGTATCGAGGTTGTTTTCAAAGAATGCAGAGTGCGGAAACGCTTGGGCCGCGGCATCGCGGATGCGCTCTTTGTCCTCCTGGGTCCACACCTCTTGGAGGCAGAGGATGTCGGCGTCGTGCGCTGCAATCGCGTCCGCAATCGGCTGCCGGCGTTCCGTCTCGTAGGGAATGAAGGACCCGGCAAGCGCCACGTTGAACGCGTCGACGATGACTTCTTCAGGCTCCCGGTTTGGACCACTCTCCCCAGTGCTCTCCCCACAGCCCAGTGCGAGGGCAAACACGCTGACGGTGACTAAGCTACGCTTCATGTACTGACTCCCTTGCAAAATGTGACGGGAGCGTGCCCAAGACTCGTCTCGTCGTCAACCCGTGGCGAGCCAGGCCAACGGCCTTGCGGGTGAAGCCAGATCATGAGTACGGTGGCTCCGTGCCTATCTTGGTGGCGGAAGGCCTCCGCAAAGCCTACGGCGAGACGCGGCTTCTCGATGGCGTGGACCTGTCGATTCACGAAGGGGAGCGGGTAGGGCTCGTCGGGAACAATGGCTCGGGCAAGTCGACCTTGGCGCGCATCTTGGTGGGTGACGAGCAGCCTGATGCGGGGCGGGTCGCACGCCGGCGTGAAGCGACCATTCGCTACTTGTCGCAGGAACCTTATTTGCCTCGGGGCCGGGATGCGCGTGATGTCGTGCTCGAAGGGCTCGGCGCCTGGGCCGAGGCGTTCGAGCGACACGAGGAGCTCAGCCAGCGGATCGCCGCACAAGAACCGGGATGGGAAGCGTACACGGAGCCGCAGGCGGCGGCCGCGCAGGAAGTCGAACGGCTCGGCGGCTGGGAGAACGGCCTTCGCGTGGACGTACTCTTGCAGCAACTTGGTCTTCACGAGATGGACCGGAGCGTCGATGAGATGAGCGGCGGCGAGCGGCGGCGTGTAGCGCTCGCGCGGCTCTTGGTCGAAGAGCCCACCCTCGCGATTCTCGATGAGCCAACCAACCACCTCGACGCCGACACGATCGAATGGCTGGAAGCCTACCTGCGCGAGCAATACAGCGGTGCGCTCCTGCTGATCACGCATGACCGCTATGTCCTGGACCGCGTGGTGAATCGAACGCTCGAAATCGATCAGGGCAGGGTGTACAGCTACGAGGGCGGTTGGCACGCTTATTTGGAGGCCAAAGCAGACAGGCTGGCCCACGCCGATCGCGCCGAGGCGAACCGTCAGAACCTCCTCCGAACCGAGCTCGAATGGCTCCGCCGCTCTCCCAAAGCCCGAACCAGCAAGTCGAAGGCGCGCGTCGATCGCGCTGAGGCGCTCCGCGATGCCGCGGGTCCCAAGGCCGAGCAGCTCGCACGGTTCGCCGCACAGACTCAGCGACTCGGTGGTACCGTGCTCGAAGCGCATGGCCTCGGGGTGCAACTTGGCGCGCTCGAGCTCGTCGATTCGCTGGACTTGATCTTGTCGCGCGGGGATCGCCTCGGGATCGTCGGTCCGAACGGTGCTGGTAAGACCACCTTGCTGCGCGTGCTCCTCGGCGAGCTCGAACCTACGCAGGGTCGCGTCGTCATTGGAGCGAACACCAAGTTCGCCTACTTCGATCAGGGTCGAAGCGGCCTCAGCGAGGATGAATCGGTTCAGCAGAACGTCGCGCCCGATAGGCCGCAAGTGACTTTCCAAGGTCGATCGATCGACATCCGCAGTTACCTGAAGCGCTTCCTCTTTGCGCCGCATCGCACACGGGACAAGGTGTCATCGCTGTCTGGCGGCGAGCGCGCGCGCGTGGCCTTGGCGAAGCTCCTGCTCGCTCCGGCCAATGTGCTCGTCCTCGACGAGCCGACGAACGACCTCGACGTCGCCACGCTCGGAGCGCTCGAAGAGATGCTGGTGGAATCCAATTCAACCGCGCTCATCGTCAGCCACGATCGCTATTTCCTCGACCGCATCGCCACGAAGATTCTCGCGTTTGAAGGCGACGGCCGGGTCATCGCCTATGCGGGGAATTACAGCGACTACCGAGAACAACGCGCCGCGGGTCAGGCAGAACGCAAGCGAAGCGCCGGCAAGAGCGCCCCCAAGCCCAAGAGCAGCTCGACTGGCAAAGGAAAGAAGCTCTCGTACAAAG
>CAMYMX010000256.1 GCA_947259605.1 uncultured Polyangiaceae bacterium
TGTCGTGTGCACTCGTGATGCTGATGACACCGGGCTTGGCGCTCTTCTATGGCGGCATGGTGAACTCGAGCAACGTGCTGTCGTCGTTCATGCACAGCTTCATCGCGCTCGGCATCATCACGCTGCAGTGGGTCGTGATCGGCTATTCTCTGGCGTTCGGATCGGACGCGGGTGGAGGCTTCATCGGCGGTTTCGAATTCGCCTTCCTGAACGGCGTGGGTCTGGAGCCGCAAGAGGGCTCCACGATCCCACACATCTTGTTCATGGCGTTTCAGATGATGTTCGCGATCATCACGCCGGCGCTGATCTCGGGCGCAATCGCAGAGAGAATGAAGTTCTCGGCCTACTTCCTCTTCATCATTTTGTGGGCGACGCTGGTCTACGACCCCATTTGCCACTGGGTTTGGGGTCCGGACGGCTGGCTCGGCGCCCGTGGGGCCCTCGACTTTGCCGGCGGCACGGTCGTTCACCTTTCGTCGGGCGCGGCAGCCTTGGTCTGCGCAATCGTCATCGGTCGCCGGAGTCGACCCGGCCCGCCCCACAATCTCACATTGACCCTGCTCGGTGCAGGCCTGCTCTGGTTCGGTTGGTTCGGCTTCAACGCGGGCAGCGCGCTTGCCGCGAACGACAACGCCGCGCTCGCTCTGGTCAACACGCACCTGGCGGCCGGCGCTGCCGCGCTCGCTTGGGCCATCTTCGAATGGATCAGGCAGGGCAAGCCAACCGCCCTCGGGGTCGCTTCGGGGTTGGTGGCTGGTCTCGTCGTAATCACGCCGGCGGCCGGTTTCGTCGGCCCAACCTCGGCCGTCCTGATGGGCTTGATCGCAGGTCCCGTTTGCTACAGCGCCGTGTTGCTCAAGGGCACCCTCGGCTATGACGACGCGCTCGATGCGTTTGGCATTCACGGCGTCGGTGGCGCGCTCGGCGCGGTATTGACGGGGGTCTTCGCGAGCGCGGTCTGGGGCGGAACCGACGGACTTATCGGAGGCAACAGCGCTCTCTTCATCGAGAACATCATCGGCGTCCTCGCGGCCGCAGCCTATTCGATCACCATGACGTTCGTGATTCTGAAGCTCCTCGACGTCACCATCGGTCTCCGCGTCAGCAAAGACGAGGAAAGCGAAGGCTTGGACACCAACCTACACGGCGAAGAGGGTTACCACATGGGTGGTGCGGGGGCGCTGACCGAGTAGCCCCGGCTCGACGGCACCGACCGATCGTCCGGATTGTCCGGGGCCTGGTTTCATCTTAGGTCTCGGGCATGGGTCTAGGCCGCTTCGTTACGAGGTTGTTCGGCAGGAAGGCGGAGCCCCGGCCGCCTTTGCCCGAAGCGGAGGAGCGGGACTATTCGCTCCAGGAGCTGGCTGCCTACGACGGCTCCGATCCAGGCAAGCCGCTCCTCATCGCCATTCGCGGCCAGGTCTACGACGTGACGCGCGGCCGAAATTTCTATGGCCCAGGCGGACCTTACGGCATGTTCGCCGGCAAAGACTGCACGCGCGCGCTGGCGAAGGTGTCGTTCGACGTAGAGATGTTCACCGGCGACATCGACGGACTGGAACCCGACGAGCTCGACAAGCTCGAAGAGTGGATCGAGATGTTCGAAGGGAAGTATCGACGGGTCGGGCGGCTGCTCTAGCGCTACGGCGACAGCACGGGGCTCACCTGAAGCACCTCGCCGCCAGAGCCGCCACCATCGTTGGTGATGTACAAGAGGCCGTCGGGGCCCTGTCGCGGCGACCGAAGTCGTCCTTGGTCTTCGATCACCCGAAAATCATCGGTCACTTCGCCCTCTGCGCTCACGACGTAGATGTGAAGATGCGCGGCTTTCAGAGTCGCCACGGCGAGAATGCCGTCCCAGTCTCCCCATTGGCTTCCCTCGATGAACGTGGCGCCTGAAAGCGCAAGGGTGGGAGATCCGCTCGACCAGATCGCCTCGATTGCATCGGGGAACGCCACCAGGTCCGTCATGGGGACGGACTCGGTGTAGCCAGGCACCGGGTCCCAGCCGAAGTTGCCGGCCACGAGCAGATTCACTTCGTCGTCGATCGACGGACCGTGCTCTGCCGAGACGCCTAGATCGTCCGAGGCGCGAAACGCCATGCCTTGGATGTTGCGATGACCTTTGGAGAACCAGCGCTTGCCGCTCGGGTTGTCGGTCGCAGCGATGCCGTCTCGGTCAATTCGAAGCACCTTGCCGCCGAGGGAGTCGTCATCCTGAGGTGTCGTACCGATCGCGGCATCGCCAGTGCCCACCCAGAGGTAGCCATCAGGTCCGAAGCGAGGCCGACAGCCGCTGTGACGTCCGCTGCTGTAGGGCATGCCCGTCACGATGTCGGTTCGGTCGACCACCGAGTCTCCGGTGGGGGTCTGCAGCTCGTAGCGTACCAAGCGCACATCGGTCGCGGTGCCCGCATCCGAGGCCATGCATACATAGACGTAGCCGTTGTTCGCAAAGTCGGGATCGACCTCGAGTCCCAACATCCCGCCTTCGTCGCCCGCGCCCTTCGCGACGAGGTCGATCGGTGTGATCGTGAAGGGCGTCGAATCGGCGCCATCGACGTACACGTTGAGTGGCCCCGACCTCTCCGTGACCAGCACGGTTCCGTTGGGCAGCCAGGCGATGTCCCATGGTTTGTTCAGGCCAGAAATGAAAGGAGTGACGTCCAAGTCGACCAAGGTGTTGCCACC
Organism: uncultured Polyangiaceae bacterium; assembly: GCA_947259605.1. GTDB lineage: Bacteria > Myxococcota_A > Polyangia > Polyangiales > Houyiibacteriaceae > SG8-38. The sequence continues at coordinate 2,692 of CAMYMX010000256.1, forward strand.
TCCGGAGCCCGCGTCTCCACCCGCGCCTGCCATGCCGCCTGCGCCCGCCATGCCGCCGGAACCCGCATCGCCGCCAGCGCCAGCGTTGCCACCGGTGCCGTCCGTGTTGCTCGTCGATTCCCCACATGCCCCCAACAGGAAGGCACAGACCAAGAAGATTCTTAACCCCACGGTATTAATTTGCTGCTAGCGACTCGAGATTCAAGCCGACGGAAACCGACGGTAGGCCAATGTAACCACGCTGCCTACGCACAACGCGGTCATCGCATAGAGAAATGGCAGTTTGAGGAGGGCCTCCTGTTCAACTGCGGGAAACGTGGCCAAGATGACCGCGATTGCGAGCGGCGCGTTTTGGACACCGGTCTCCAAGGACACCGCCTGACGCTGGCGCGGTTGCAGGCCGGCGAGCCGCGCCACCATGTAACCGAGCGCCATCCCGCTTAGGGCGACGAACAGGCAGGCCAGAAGGCTCGCGTCCTCGGCGGTGAGCAAGAGGTCGAGCTGGTCGGACACGCTGGTGATCAACAAGACGGCCAAAAGTAGCGCCCCGGCGACGCCGCCCACACGTTCGACACGCGCTGCGGTTCGTGCGGATCGGTGCCGAATCCACATGCCGCCTCCAATTGGCAGGAGCATCAGCGCAAGCGTGCCCATCACCGCCAAATACGGGATCTGCATGGGTGTTTGGTTCAGCGACGCCGCATATGCGTACAAGAGCGTGGGCATCATGACGACCGAGGCGAGCGTGGAGACCGCCGTCATCGAGACGCTGAGCGCCAGGTCGGCACGCGAGAAATAGGAAAACATGTTGCTGGCGTTGCCGCCGGACGTGCATGCCATGAGCAGCAGACCCAACGCGTCCGTTCCCTCGAGCCCGAGCGACCGAATCGCGAGATAGGCGAGCAGAGGCATCCAGCCGAACTGCGAGAGAAGCCCGATTAGAATTGCGCGGGGACGTTCGAGCGCCCGGCGGTAGTCACCGGGCGTCAGTGAAGCTCCCATGCCGACCATGAGGACGAGGGTCAGCGTCGCGATGAGCAGTTTGTCGAGGCCGCTGAGCACGCGGCATCATACACGGGCCGCACCAGGCGAAACCCGAACCTCCGCACCGGGCGGCCGGCGTAGAGTCGCAGGGGCCGGCTGCAGGCTTGCCGACGACCTATTGACCACCGTTGGGCCGCGGCTCAGCCTTCCTCGGTGGATAATGAAAAGATCTTGAACGAGATGATGGGCAGCAGTCTGCGGGTGCTCAACCGCATCGCCGACTCCCCGTTCGTCGAACGACTCGGGCTCGAAGATCGGGCTCAGAAGTTGGTCTACGAAGGCGCCAAGCGTGCAGCGGAGACCGCCGCCAGAGCGGCGAAGCGGTTTTCGTCCAAGCGCACAGACGATCGGCCTCGAAGCTCGAAGAAATTCGACCTGAGCCTCACCGAGGAACAGCAGCTGATGCGCGACACCCTTCGACGGTTCGCCGATGACGTGATGCAGCCCGCGGCCCGAGGGGCCGACGATCGATCTTCTACGCCCGACGGTTTTCTAGAGGCCTTCAGCGAGCTCGGGGCGATTGCCATGTCGGTGCCCGAGGTGCTCGGCGGGGCGGCCGAGCAGGTGTCGGCCGTGTCTCAGATGCTCATCGTCGAGGATCTTGCGCGCGGCGACATGGGCCTAGCGTACGCTGCGCTCTCTCCGTTGTCGTTGGTCAATGCGCTGGTCCATTGGGGGAGCGACGAGCAACAGGCGCGCCTGCTTCCGTCGTTGCTCGAAGGGGAAAGTGGCGCTGCGACCGTGGCGGTCATGGAGCCTCATCCGCTTTTCGATCCGGGTGCACTTCGAACCGCCGCTAAGCGGCGCGGCTCGGACTACGAGCTCAATGGCGAGAAATCGATGGTGGCCTTGGCGGATCGCGCGCGCTGGTTCTTGGTCGCCGCAGAGGTGCCCAAGGTCGGGCCCCGGTTTTTCTTGGTGGAGCGGGACGCCGAAGGCGTCGAGACGCGCGACGAGCCAGCGATGGGATTGCGATCGGCGAGCCTTGGCCGCTTGAAGCTCGATAAGGTTCGTGTCGGGCCCGAGGCGCTACTTGGAGGCGAAGCGGCCCTCAAAGCCGAGGGCAAAGCGGCCTACGACGACGGCATGAATCGCGCGCGCATCGCCTGGGGCGCGATGGCGCTTGGCACCGCGCAGGCCTTGCTGGACTATGTGATTCCGTACTGCAACGAGCGGCTCGCATTCGGAGAGCCGATTTCGCATCGGCAGGCGGTCGCGTTCATGGTGGCCGACATTGGCATCGAGCTCGAGTCGATGCGGATGCTCGTCTATCGAGCCGCCGGGCGGATCGACGCTGGCCTCAAGTGCCGTCGGGAAGCGTACCTCGCGCGGACGCTTTGCTCCGAAAAGGCGATGGAAATCGGAACCAATGGCGTCCAGCTCCTGGGTGGCGCCGGCTTCATCAAGGACCACCCCGTCGAGCTTTGGTATCGACAACTTCGTTCCATCGGCGTGATGGACGGCAACCTTCTGCTCTAAAGGATTCAGATGATCTATTTGGAAGTTCCAAAGAACCTCAAGCTCGTCGTCAACCAGGCCCACCAGGTTGCCAAGCACATCTTTCGGCCGATTTCGCGCAAGTACGACCGCGCCGAGCACGATTATCCAAAAGAGCTCGACATGCTGGCGGCACTGATGGACGGCTTGAGCGCCGGTGGCGGACCACAGGGTGCCGGCGTCGATTCGCTTCAACGCGAAGAGGGCGCGAACGGGGGCGTTCGCAATGGCGGCAACATGACCACCTGTCTCGGGCTGACGGAGCTCTGCTGGGGCGACGTGGGTCTGGCGCTGTCCATTCCGCGTCAAGGTCTCGGCAATGCCGCGATTGCCGCGGTGGCTGACGCCGATCAAAAGGAGCGCTTCGCGGGGGCCTGGGCTGCCATGGCGATCACCGAACCTGGCGCCGGCTCGGACTCGGCCAACATCCGGACGACAGCTCGGCTCGACGGTGACGAGTGGGTGCTCAACGGCGAAAAGATCTACGTCACGGCCGGTAGCCGGGCGGACGCCGTGGTCGTGTGGGCGACACTCGATCGAAATCTCGGACGCGCGGCGATCAAATCGTTCGTCGTTCCGCACGGGACGCCCGGCATGGAGGTCGTCCGTCTCGAC
>CAMYMX010000257.1 GCA_947259605.1 uncultured Polyangiaceae bacterium
CTCGAAGCCGAAGTCCAAGCCAGCCTCAAGCAGCAAGTCGGACTCTTAGGCGCTGGCACTGGCACTGACACTGACACTAACCGCTGAGCCTAGGCCGGCTCGAGGTACGACGCGATGATAGTGCGCGTCCCCCAGCCTGAAAAGCGCACCGACACGCGTGGCGGGGAGCCCTGCATGACCTCCCGGACCTCCCCTACGCCGAACTTTGGGTGCCGTACCTGCACACCACGCCGTAGCCCTTCGAGATCCGAGAGGTCGGATCCTTCGCTATAGTCGATGTAGCTTTCGGCGGGTTCATGGTGGCGCTCCTCTGTCGCCGGCGCGTGAGACGGTGAGCTGGACCTTGCACCGATCCACTCGATATCCTCTGGAGGCAGCTCGGTCAGAAAGCGCGAGGGGATGCCAACCCGCTGCTGTCCGAAGATTCTTCGCACCGCGGCAAAGCTGAGCACCAGCCGCTGCTCCGCGCGGGTGAACGCGACGTAGGCGAGACGCCGCTCTTCTTCGAGCTCCTCAGGATCTTCCCATGGATCGATGCCCTTGAAGGGAAACACTTGCTCTTCGAGGCCTGTGACCATCACGACCGGGAACTCCAAGCCTTTGGCGGCGTGCACCGTCATCAGGGTCACCCTGTCGCCACCGACCTGCTCGTCGGCGGAGGTCTGAAGCGTCACATTCTCGAGAAACTCGGCAAGCGTGCATTCGGGACGCTCGCGTTGGAACTCGTCCATGGACGCCACGAGCTCCTGGAGGTTCTGGAACCGCGCGTCCGCCTCGGGCGTGTCGTCGTGCTGAAGCATCTCGGCGTAGCCGCTTCGATGAACCAGCTCCGCGCCGATTTCACCGAGGGGTGCTCCGGATGCCGCAACATCCCGCAGACCCGCCATCAGACCACGGAAGGCGCCGAGACGCTTTCGTGCGGCGCTCCCGAACTGGGCCAGCGTTGCATCGTCGTCGAGCAGGTCGGTCAGCCCCTGACCGTATTGTGCCGCCAGATCGAGAAGGCGCGTGATCGTGCTCTTGCCGATCCCCCGCGAGGGCGTGTTGATGATTCGGAGAAGACTCATATCGTCTGACGGGTTGGTCATCACGCGAAGGTACGCGAGCAGGTCTTTTACCTCGGCGCGATCGTAGAAGCGCATCCCACCGACGATGCGGTAGCCGATGTTGGCGCTTCGAAGCGACTCTTCGATCACGCGCGACTGCGCGTGCGTTCGATAGAAGACCGCGACGTCCGATAAGCGATGCCCTTGAGACGAAAGCTCACGGATGCCGCGAAGCACCAGCCGCGCCTCGTCGCGCTCGTCCATGGTGCGCACGACCAGAATCGCGTCCCCCTCGGGATTGTCGGTCCAGAGCTCTTTGGGCTCGCGGTCGGTGTTCCGTGCAATGACTGCATTGGCGGCGCGCAGGATACGCTGGGTCGAGCGATAGTTCTGCTCGAGCTTGACCAGCGTCGCATCGGGAAACGACGCCCGAAAGTCGAGAATGTTTCGGCGATCGGCGCCTCGCCAGCGGTAGATGCTCTGATCGTCATCTCCGACGACGCAGAGGTTGCGGTGCCCTTCCGAAAGGAGGCGAACGAGCCGGAATTGCGCGTGATTGGTGTCCTGAAACTCGTCGACGAGAACGTGCGAGAACCGGCCGACCACTTCGTCGCGAAAAGCCTCGTCCGAATCGAGCGCGCGCACGGTGCGGTAGATCAAATCGCCGAAATCGAGCGCATTGGCCAGTCGAAGCCGCTCCTCGTAGGTCGTGTAGACGCGCCGAACGACCTCGGACCATGCGTCGGGGGTTTCGATCTCGTCCGGCCCCTGGACCTCTTGCTTCGCGCGGTTGATGCGACCCGCCATCGCCTTGGGCTGATAGCGCTTCTCGTCGAGTCCAAGATCACGAAGGACGCGCTTGACGAGCGCCTGTTGGTCCTGGTCATCGTAGATCGTGAAATCCTTGCTGACTCCGGAGCTCTCTCCGTGTCGTCGGAGCAGCCGCGCGCAGGTCGCGTGAAACGTGCCAACTTGGACGGCTGCGCCCTGCTCACCAAGGAGGTTCAGAAGGCGCGCGCGCATTTCGCCTGCAGCCTTGTTGGTGAAGGTGACCGCAAGAATCCTCCACGGCGCCACGTCGTGCGCGGCGATGAGTTGGGCAACGCGAAACGTGATGACCCGGGTCTTGCCACTTCCGGCGCCCGCAAAGACCACGAGCGGTCCCCCCTGGTGAATGACTGCCTCGCGCTGACGGGAATTCAGAGAGCTGAGGTCCAGCACCCGCGGAACCTAGCTGCCTGCGTGCGGAAAACCAGCGAAAAACCGGGATTCCAGGGATGCTTTGGGGTCGAAAGCTGGCCTTCGCGTCGTTTTGCGCGTAGAGATCCACGGTAGGTCGCGACGGCGACTAACCCCTTGAAAACGTCGAGGATCTTGGGTGAATCAACCGCTGTCCAATGCGTCCAAAACCAAGGAGGCCCCAACCGGTTCCTCCGCAAAGGGCGATCATGACCTGGTACAACGGGTACAAGCAGGAGACACCGCAGCTTTTCGAGCGCTTTTCGACAAGTATCATCGACGCGCGTTCGCGGTGGCCATGGGTGTCGTCAAGAACGAGGATGACGCCTTGGATGCCGTTCAAGAGGCGTTCGTCAAGGTCCACAAGAACATCCACAAATTTGAAGGGAGCTCGAGCTTCTACACGTGGCTCTATCGCATCGTCATGAATGTCTCCATCGACCACGTCAGGCGCACCAGCAGGAGAAAGAACCTGGATTTCGACGAGCGTGCCCTGCACGAGGAGAGTCAGGTCGCCGGTGACGGCGCGCTGGTACCGAGCATCACCAACGCCAACCCTGGCAAGGCGGCGCTGCGTCGCGAGCTCGGCAGCGCGATCCAAGCCGCCCTGCAGGAGTTGCCGGAGCACCATCGCGCGGTGATCATCCTTCGAGAAATCGAGGGCATGAGCTACGAAGAGATGGCTGAAGCACTGGAGGTTCCCAAAGGCACCGTCATGAGCCGCTTGTTTCACGCCAGAAAAAAGATGCAGGCCGCGCTGGCGCCTTATCTTGCAGCGGAGGCCCTTTCCGAGGACTAGTCATGGAGAGTGCAAAGACAGAGGACGAGCAGCTTCAAATGTTCTTCGACGGAGAGCTTGCTCCGGAAGAGGAGGCCGCGGTGCGCCGTAGCCTCGAAGCTTCGCCCGAAGGTTCCGCCCAGCTGCGCGAATGGGAGCGACTTCGCGTTGCGATGAAAAGCGTTTCGGCCGACTGGGCTGGGCAGATCGACTCCGATGCGCTCTTCGCCCGGATCGAGTCCGACCTGAACGCGCAGGTCATTCCGATCGATAGGCCGGTGGCTCCGCCTGCCTTCCGCAAGATTCCCGGTGGCCGAGAGCGCCGCGTCTGGGGCGCAGCGGCGATTGGTTTTGCGGCCGCCGCGGCGATCTTCTTAGCGGTGATCAGCTCACCTGGGAGCGCCCCCCAGCAAGGATCCACGGGCGTCGCACGCGGGTCGGAGGTACTCGAAGTCGATTTCGGGGCGAACACTGGGACGATCTTCGAGGTCGAGGGTGGCGCAGGGGAATCGTTGGCTGTGGTTTGGATCGATGACGAAGAGGTAGGGCTTCCATGACGCTCATTCGACATTTGCTGCTGTTCGGTTTCCTGTTCGCCGCTTCGACGGCTTCCGCACAGGGCAGCTCCTTAGCGCGATCGGACCGAGCGGCGACCGTCTCGAAGGTGCCCGCTGAAGTGCTGGTCGTCTTGGCCAAAGAAGAGCCAGGCGAAATCGACCCGCAGCTGAAGAAGCTGACCGCGCTGCGCAGGCCCCCGTTCAATTCGTTCCGATCGATGCAGATCTTATCGCGGCCCAAGCTGACCCTCACGCCCGGGAAAGACGCGCTGGTTTCGTTGCCGAACGGCAGGAGGGTGAAACTGACGCTCCTTCGGGTCATGCCCGATGGACGCTACAAGGTGAAGGCCGCCATCAACCGGCCCAACAAGTCGGACTATCTGCCGCTCTTGCAGGTCGTGGCCTCCGCGGGCGATCCATTCTTCGTCGCAGGGCAGACATATCAGGGCGGGACTCTGGTCGTTGGCGTGATCGTCGACCCGAAGAAGACCACCCAATAGGTGCGCGCAGACGATCCAGACCTGATTGAGATCGAGGGACCTCCGCCGCTCGACCGACCGGCGGATGTGGTGGTCGAAGCCCTGTCGCCCGTCGTCACCGCCGAGCGTCTTCAGCGGATCTCCGATGTCGTTCGCGCTCGCACCGACGACCTGGTTCTGGTGCTCGATCGGATTTCCGACCCCCACAACTCGAGCGCGGTACTGCGAAGCGCGGATGCGTTCGGCCTTCAGACGGTACATGTGATCGTCGGCGAGCACGGGTTCAAGGCGTCCAGAGGAGTTTCGAAGGGCACGCAGCGCTGGCTTGATGTCATCCGATACCAAAGCACCGAAGCCTGTGCGCGGCACCTGAAACGAGACGGCTATTTGATCTACGTCGCAGCCATGGGAAGCGACACCCAATTGGAGGACCTACGCGCGATGGAGCGATTGGCCGTGGTGTTTGGGAACGAGCACCGCGGGGTGTCCGAAGAGATGCGAGCGCTGGCAGATGGTACGTTTTCGATTCCGATGCGGGGCTTCGTCGAAAGCCTCAATATCTCGGTCGCCGCCGCGATCACGATGCAGACACTTGCTCAAGACGGCCGAAGGGGTCTGCCCGCGGCTCGACAACGGGAGCTCGAGGCCAGATTCCTGATGAATTCCGTAAGGAACGCGGACCAAGTCATCGAGAAATTTCGCGGGAATGATTGAGCAGCCCCGAGTGTCGTGAATTAGGGGAGAAAGCGCCGAGCGGGGGATGCTATAGGCGCCGGCGGACCAGATGGCAGGCAAACAAACCCAGAAGAAGCGCAAGGGGACCAAGCGCAGGAAACGTCGAACGAGCAGTCTCGCGCTCTTGCTCAAGCTGATTGGCGCGGCGCTCATCGTCGGCGCGCTGCTCGTCTTGGGGTCCTACGCCTACTTCAGCCGAGATCTGCCGTCCGTGAGCTCCCTACGCGACTACACCCCGCCGCAGACCACGCGGGTGTACGACCGCAACAGGCAGGTGATTGGTGAGATCTTCGCCGAGCGCAGGACCGTCATCCCGATGTCACAGGTTCCGCGGAACGTCGTCCTATCGGTACTGGCCGCGGAGGACGCCGATTTCTACGAGCACGAAGGGCTGGATTACCGGGGCATGCTGCGAGCGATCGGGCGGGACATCCTCGCTGGTCGCGCTGCGCAGGGTGGAAGCACCATCACCCAGCAGGTGGTCAAACTGATGCTCTTGACCCCGGAGCGAACGCTGCAGCGAAAGGTTCGAGAGTTGATATTGGCCCGGCGGCTCGAAAGCGAGCTTACGAAGGACGAGATTCTCCACCTCTACCTCAACCACGTGAACTTCGGACATGGCCGCTATGGAATCCAGGAGGCAGCGCAATACTACTTCGCAAAGAACGCCCGCGATCTGACCTTGGCGGAGGCGGCAATGCTCGCCGGCATTCCTCAGGCACCAGCGCGCCTCTCGCCGCGCGGAAACCGCGAGGCGGCGAAACGACGCCAAGGGTACGTGCTCTCACAGCTACGGGCGAAGCGCGAGGTCTATTGGCCTGATCTGAGCGAAGCGGCGATCGCTGCGGCCCGCAAAGCGAAAGTGGAGCCGGTGCCCCTAGCCGATGGATCGGGTAGCGCGCCGGAGGTCTTGACGATCGCCAAGCGTGCACTTCGCGCGGCAGTCGGAGACGAAGCGCTCGGCAAGGGCGGCTACGAGGTCCACACGACGATCGACATTG
>CAMYMX010000258.1 GCA_947259605.1 uncultured Polyangiaceae bacterium
GCTCCGGGTCGATGTGTCGCCAGAATGCGTGGTGAAAACGATCGACACCGATCTCCACGATCATCATGAAGTCCGGCTGCTTTCGATTCCAGACCTGCTCCGCGATGTCGAAGTGCTGGTGGGTCATGGTGACGATGTCCCGGTAGATGCGGTCGAGATCATCGGAGCGAAAGTCGTCGACGTCTGCGCGGTACGGACCTACGCAGTCGGTCAGCTCGCACTCGAGGGCGCGTGGAAAGCACCAGGGCGAATCGCCCCCGGGCCACATGAAGCCGGACACCATCTGACCGCGCACGGGCGTAGGAGGTGACGTCAGCGGAACGAAAAGCGGGGCGACTCGATATCCTTGCTCCCCCAGCCAGTCCCATACGCGTTTGACGCGGACGTCGTTTCCGTCGGCCAATCGCAATCGCGTCTCGTGAGGAACACGATTTCGAAATCCGTACAAGCCCAACTCCCCGGCATCACGTCCCGAGAGCATGCATGTCCATGCAGGTACGGTGATCGGCGGCTCGGAGCTCCGCAGGTTTCCCCATGTTCCGCGGTCCATGAGCGCCGCGATGTTCGGCATCGCTTGGCGGTAGCGGTCGAACACCAACCGTGGCGGTGCGCAGTCGAGTCCGATCACGATCATTCGCTTGCGGCCCATCAGTCCCCTCTTAGCCCCTCGGCGCGGGCCCGGCTGTCTTTCATCGAGGGTCGACGATATCCGCAGCTTCGTAGATCGTGCGCTCGAGGTGACTTAGGTCAAAAGGCTTTTCAATTCGGAGGTTTGGAACGCTCTGAAGGAAATCTCTGGCTCGCTGGGTGAAGGCGCCACCCGTCATGAAGACGATTCGGTCATGGACCGGCGTCGCCCTTTGAAGGGCCGCCCGATAGACATCCATCCCCGTCATCTCCGGCATGATCAGGTCACAGAGAATCACGTCGTACGCATGCTGCCCCATCAAGGCGACCGCCTCGCGGCCGTCGTTGGCCGTCGTCACATCGTGTTTGACGAGAGCCTTCTGGATCAGCCGCGCGATCACTGGCTCGTCGTCAACGACCAGGAGCGACAGCTTTCCCCGCGATGCGCGCCGGACCGCGCTCATCGACGTCGGCGGCATCGAGAGCGGGCGTCGCGCGCGCGGCGCCTTGGGCAAGACGACACGAGCAACCGTGCCTTGGCCGGGGTGACTTTGAATCTCGATCGTGCCTTCGAGAGAATGCACGATGCGGCGACAGATCGAGAGCCCGAGGCCCGTTCCGCGCCCCGCCAGCTTCGTCGTCACGAACGGGTCGAAGATCCTCCGCAGCAATTGTGAAGGAATCCCGGGTCCCGTGTCCTGCACCTCCACGCAAACGCGGTCCTCTTCGGTGCTCCGAACCCGGATCGTGATCGCGTTTTGCGCACGGTCCCCGGGCTCGATGGCCTGCGCCGCATTGACGATCAGATTCAGGAACACCTGACCAAGGCGGGTCCTCGGCCCTCGTATGTAAAGGCTGCCTGCTTCGTATTCCCGGACGACCGTCGCTCGGTGTTGAATCTCGGGCTGGGCCATCCGAATCGCGGAGTCGAGGACCTGTTGGAGCTTGACCGTCTCGGTTTCGAGGCCTTCGCCGCTGTGCGATAAGTACGTGATTTCATTCGCGATGATGCGAATTCGCTCCGAGCCATCGTAGGCCTCGCGGATCAACTCCGAGGCTTCGGGAGAAAGGGGCTCGGCCAGATCCCGAAGCGAACGCAAATGGTTCCACACGAATGTGAGCGGGTTCTTGACCTCGTGAATGATGCTCGCCGTCAGCGTTCCAATGGCCGACATGCGCTCTGCCAGCACGAGCCGCTGCTCGAGCTCGTGCTCGGCGGTCATGTCAGTCACCGAAACGAGTGCCCGCCCGAAGCGCCCGTTTTCGTCTTCGACAAAACGCCAGTGCGCGCGAACGTCCCGTGGCTCGCGCGAGCAGGTCATCATCGCGGTTTCCAGATGGACGTCGTGCTCGTTTCGGAACGCGGCCATCAAGATGCGGAGAAAGTCGGCCTTCGACTCTGCGGTCAACAACTCGCGGGATCGACGGATGCACTCTTCTTCGCTAGACGCGCCCACCAGTGCAACGGCACCGGCACTCACACGGTGAATCCGTATCCGCTCTAGACATTCACCGAGAGCATCGGGATTGTTTCGCACCAGCTGCTTGAAAGCGTCGGCGTCGCGACAGCCCTGTTCCTCGATCCATTCGAGAGGCCCGCGAAAGTTCAAGTCCCACAGGGCGCTCGGCAGGAACTCCCAGACGCGTTCATCGCGCTCTTGAACAGGGTCTTTGGTTGGACGAATGAGACGAACCATGGGCTTAGGGGCGGGGCCTTTCTTTCGAAACGAGACCGGATCCTAGCGAACCGGGGGCCCCGCGACTAGAAGGCGGCAACCGAGGCACGTGCGCCCCTCGAATTCAGGTGCGATCGTCGTCGAGTGCCCGTCGAGCGTCGTAGACCAATGCTTCGACCTTCGACCTCGCGGCGGTCGCGGCGGCGCGAGCGTCGAGGTCGGGCGGCAGGGGCTCACCAAGCTGAACCGCAATTCGTGTGCGTTGTCGCGCGGCGATCTTGGCGATGTGCTTGCCGAATGATTCGTCGCCGTACGCAATTGCAGGCGAGTAGGCGAGCCCAACGGGAAGGATCGGAACGCCAAGTGAGCGAACAGCCGCAAACGCACCAGGGTGAAACTCGTGGACCGAATCTCCTGGAAACGTTCGGCCTTCCGGAAAGGCAACGACGGTGCGTCCTTCTTTAGCGTGCCTGCGAATCTCCCGAAGTGCCACTGCACCGCTTCGCCTGTCTTCTCGGTCGACGAAGATCGTATCGCCGTGCTTGGCCAAACGACCGAGCAGCGGCCAATCCGCGACGTCGTGCCTACTTACCAAGACACCCTGAAAGATGGACAGCATCACGCCGATATCGAGTGCACTCTGGTGATTGGCGACGACCAACGCGCCGCCAAGGCGCCTTTGCGGACCGCCCAGCACGAGCTCCGCGCCAAAGAGCCGTAGAAGCCCGTTCGTCAAACGCGAGCGGTACCGGTTCGCGAGCGCCTCCTGCCCGGACGCAGAAGTCATGGCACGCCTGGTTTCGTAGGCCGCGAGAATCCCAGCCGAGAAGCCGAAAAAGGCGCCGGTGCGCAAGATGGCCCGCCCCTTGCTCATTTCCCTGAGTCCCGAGTTAAGGCTCGCAGAGCTTTCAATTTGATGGCAGTCTCGGCTGGTGTCGGCATCTCTTGCACCGGGGTTTCTCGTCGCGGCACCGTCGATGCGGTGCCCGTTTTTCAATCATACGTTGGTGCTCCTGATCGATCACGGCGACGAGGGTTCTTTTGGCTTTGTGGTCAATCGCAAGACCGACCTCGGCATCCAAGATGTCTTCAACGAAGTCGGCGTCACCGCGGACGCAACGGCTGGCGTGGACGCCCCGGTTATGCTCGGAGGGCCAGTGTCCCCGGAGTCGGGTTGGATCCTCTACGACGCAGAAGGCGTTCCTCAGCCGTCGACGGGGCAGACAATCGCCGTGAGCCAGCGAATCGCTTGCAGCGCATCGCTCGAGCTCTTGGAACGCCTGGCCCGAGGCGACGGGCCCGACACCTGTGCGATGATCCTCGGCTACTCGGGCTGGGGAGCAGGGCAGCTCGAGAGCGAAATGAAGCAGGGGTCCTGGATTCCCGTCGACCTCGACTACGAAATCGTGTTCGACACGCCGATTGAAAAGCGGTGGGAAGCTGCCCTCGCCACCCTTGGAATAGACCCAGCCCGCTTCATCGACAACCAGATCGCAAGTGCCTGAGCCGGGCGAGGTCCGCGAACGGTCCGTCACCTTGTTTTCAACCAGGCCAGAGGCTACCTCCACTCGCGATGCGGTTTCGCCACGACAGCTTGGTCTGGATCGCGCTTCTCGTTCTGGCCGCGGCCTGCAGCGGTAGCTCGGGAAGTTTAAAGAAAACGGGCGCGAGCACACTCGATCCCGAGGACGACGCGCGCACTGGCTATGAAAAAGCCTTGCTGAATTTTCGGCGTGGCGATTGCCTCTCGGCCGAGCCGACCTTTCGCGAGATTCGGCGAGAGTTCCCCTACAGCCGTTTCGCAGCACTCGCCGAGCTTCGCATCGGCGATTGCCAGTTCAAGAACGAAGCCTACCCCGAGGCAATCCAGACCTACCGTCAGTTCGTGCGGATTCGTCCCTCGCACAAAGAGATCCCCTACGCACGATTTCGAATCGCCGAGGCTTATTACAATCAAATCCCTGGCGGCTGGTTCATGACGCCCCCTTCGAGCGAGCGTGATCAAAGTGCCGCTCGAGATGCGCTGATCCAGCTCCGCCGATTCGTGGTGGACTATCCGGACGACCAACGCGTGCCCGATGCGAACAAGCTCATGGACAAATGCATGAGCCTGCTTGCCTCTCACGAGCTCTACGTCGCGCGCTTCTACCTCGAGCGAAAGGCATATCGGGGCGTGATTTCACGGCTCAAGGGACTGCTCACCGCCTACCCGGGCGCCGGCGTCGCGCCTGAGGCGCTGCTCCTGCTGGGGCAGGTCTATCTCAGGACCAACGAGGTCGAAGCGGCCCGGCAAGCCTTCAGTGAAATCGTCCAGCGTTTTCCCGAAAGTGACGAGGCCAAGCGCGCCAAAACCCTGCTTGCTAAGATCGGCTAAGTGCCGTCTAGATGCTCTTGGCGCGGATTTCTGGCCAGCGATCAGGCCTGTCGCTACCTTCGGCCCCATGGCTCCTTGGGCTCAACAAATTCTCGACGCCGCGAACGAGCACTACGATCGGGCCGAGTACCCCCTTGCTCAGCCCTACTACGAGAAGCTCGTTCAGCAGGGCCTGCGCTATCCTGACGTGTTCAATCGCCTCGGCGTCATTTATCACCTCAGCGGCCGGCTGCCCGAAGCACGCTGGTGCTTCCAGCAGGCACTCGAGGTCAACGCCGGTTATCTCGAGGCCGCGCTCAATCTGACTGTAACCTGCAACGAGCTCGGGGAATATGGCTCGGGAGTGCGCACGCTCGAGCGGGCTCAGCGTCAGTCCGATTCATCAAACGATGCCTACCGCCGTGGCAAAGTCGCAAATCTTCACAGAGCGCTCGCCCGAGCATATATCGATTTGGACCGCCCCGAGGACGCCATGCACGAGTTTGGGCGCGCGCTGCGGCTCTGTCCCAAGTTCCATGACATCCGGCTCGAGCTCGCCAAGCTGCTCAGGCTTCGCGGCAACGCACACGGCGCTCGCGAGGAGCTGACGCTCATCCTTCAGCTCGACCCCGCCCACCAGGATGCCCGCGCGCTCCTGGGCGTCATTGAGATCGAGACCGGCGACCATGGCCAAGGCCTTCGCCACCTACAGGCCGTGATCGCGCAGAGCGCTGACCATCCGGTCGCCCGCGCGTATCTCGAGAAAGCGGATTCGGACTATCAGCGCGCATCCTAAGCACGTGACCTGATCGCTTTGTGGACGCTCAAAACGGTGCGACACTCTTCGCCAAGTGCTTCCAACCGTTCTTCTTCTCGACGATGATGCTCAGTTTCGGGCGAGCGTCACACCGGCGCTCGAAGCGGAGGGTCTGCGTGTCGTGATCGCCACCAAAGGCAGCATCGCACGCGCCATGATCGAAGAAGAATCGCCCTCGCTGCTCGTCGTAGACGGCTTGCTACCGGACATCAACGGAATCACCTGGATCGAAGAGCTGCGAAGGGAGGGCTTCGAGACGCCAATCATTTTCGTGTCCGCCTTCTACCGGGATCTGCCTACCTTCAGGCACCTGACCCAAGAGCT
>CAMYMX010000259.1 GCA_947259605.1 uncultured Polyangiaceae bacterium
AAAATTTTGCTAATATACAAAAAGTACAGCATTGATGTAATCATCGGCGTTGTGGTCTGCCGGGTTTTCAGGCGCGAATTGCGCGGACCCGTTGGATTCGCAGGGCGAATCCAAGCGTCAGCATGATCGCTGCAAAGGCCCCCGCTGGGCCGCCATGGGTCCGAATCTCGCGCCCAGGAGCGGAATTCGCCGCAGTGGGGGGGGTCAGGAGCCCGTTCGGACCGGCAACACGGCCGTCGCGTGGAGCTGCGGCATGTCCACATCGACGCGGACACGGAACAGCGCGCCCTCGAGTCTCACGTCGAGCCTGCAGCGCGGCGAAGACGCGACCTGCAGCAGACCGATCCCACCATTGCTCCGGATTTCGGTCGAGTTGATCAGATGATCGGTCAATTCATGCCAAAGCACGTTCGAGGTCTTGCTCGACACGTGCTCGTGGATGAAGTCCAGGGCGCGTTTCGCTTCTTCGATGTCTTTCACGACGTTCGTCGACGACACGTGGATTCTGGGCTGGCCTTTGTGTAGTTGATAGCTGACCACGAGCGACGGCGCTGGAGTTTGGTCCCAGTCGGCGTGAGTGACGATGTTATCCACGATTTCGCGTACGGCCACGACCACATCTCGGACCGGAAACGGGTCTTCGAACATCGCGCCGAGCGTCCACTTCAAGCCAAAGATGATCGATTCTGCGAGCTCGGGGCTGAAACGAAGCGGGCTTATTTCAAGTTGATATTTTATTTCAGTATTGTTGTTCATGAGGCCTGCCGGATTTCCGTGAGCTTCACGGGAGCGCCTGGTTGTTTGGAGACGCCGTCGACGAAAAGTCGAGACATCTGAAGATGTTCGGATTGCTCCGGCTGCTCGTCCGTGGCGTAGATCGTCACGGGGCGCCCCTGCGCGCGCATCGCATGCAGCATGCGGTAAATGGCATGCTGAGCGCGGGAAAGCACCTCGCCGAGATGCTCTAAGTGGCAATGGACGTGGACGACGTCGGATTCGTTTGCGACCTGCGCGAGCTCTTCCAAGTGAGTGAGATAGCGGTCGAAACGGTCGCCATGCCGAACGACGAGGCCCCCGTAGAACCAGATCGACAGTCCGTCCTCGTCGCTGAGCTCATGCTCGATTCTGAACGTCGTGTTGCCTTCTAACGCGAATGTACCGCTGTCTTGCACTTGGTTACCTCGCCCCGGGAATCTCGATGCCAATCAAGGTGACGTCGTCCAATTGGGGGGTCGTGCCGCGAAACCGGTCAAGCGTCGCGATGACCGTCTCGGTCGCAGCTCGAATATTCGAAGAACCCCTCGTCATTCCCCATGCCTCCGTCAATCCGCCCACGTCGCGGAAGGTCTTGCCCGAGCCGTTCGTCTGAGTATACAGCCCATCGGAGTAGAGAAACAACCGAGCCCCGGGCGAAACCGTGAGATCGCGGGACTGGTAGCTCATGTTGGGAAAAAGGCCGACCATGAACCCCGCCGCAGCCGGAGGTTCCACGGCGCCCGCCCCCGAAATGACGACAAAGGGCATCTCTCCTGCGCGTGCGTACCGAATCGACACCTGGTCGCCGGAGCTGGCATCGATATCCATACACAGGAAGCTCCCAGCGAGGTCGGCGTACTTTGACGTGGCCACTTCGTTGAGACGCTCGAGGACTCCGGCGGCATCGAGGTTGGGGTGATCGAGCCCGGTGTACTCGGGCAGGGCCGCAGCGGCGCGCACCGCTGCTTTCACACCATGGTCAACCATGTCGGCCAGGAACAAACGAACGCGACCGAGGCCAAGAGGCGTGAGGTGATAGAAGTCGCCACCCACCACATCCGCAGGGCGGAACTCGACATGTGCAGTGAGCCCCGCCGGCATATCGAGCCTGGGGAGCAAGTCGTTTTGGAAGTCTCGGGCGAGCTCGAGGTCGGACTGCACGTATTGGTGCTGGGCCTTCAGCGTCAAATGGGCGTCAAAAAGTGCCCTCTCCTGACGACGCTTGGCCACCAAATTTCGAACCCGAAGCAAGAGCTCCTCCTGAAGGAACGGTTTGAGGAGGTAGTCGTCGGCGCCGTAGTCCAGCCCGCGCAGCTTGGTTTGTTCTTCGGTTCGAGCGGTCACGAGCATCACGGGCGTCCGTGACAGACGTCCGCCGCCAGTTTTGATCGCGCGGCAGAGCTCGGAGCCCGACATGAGGGGCATCATGACATCCGAGACGACCAGATCGGGGTCCCATGCTTTGGTCACGAGCAGGCCCTCTGCGCCGTTCTTCGCGGTTTTGAGGTCGTACTCGTCGCGGAGAAGTGAGACCAGGTACCTGCGCATGTCGGCGGTGTCGTCGACCACGAGCACCCGGGGTCTCTCGCCATTGGAGTCGATCGAATCGGGCAGCCAGTCCGCATCTTCGTGGAGTTCCTTGGCCTCGCGCTGCGGCTCCTGCGCGGCCTCCGCTGCACGCTCCAAGACAGGCCCGTCTTGCTCGTCGACTTCGAAATCGATCAGTTGGGGCGGCCTTACGCTCGTCAGTGATGCCGGCCTCGAGGTCTCCCGGATCTGGTCTTCGCGCAGATGCGCTTTGCCGTGACGCAGCGAGACGGTAAAGGTCGTTCCAATTCCAAGTTGGCTCTCGACCCCGATGGTGCCGCCGAGAAGCTCGACATAGCTTTGCACGAGCGCCAGGCCAATTCCCGTCCCCGGGTATTGGCGTGTTTCAGAAGAATCCGCCTGCGTGAAGCGATCGAAGATGGTGTGCAGCTTGGATTCCGGGATTCCGGTGCCCGTGTCGCGTACCGCGATCTGACTGGAGTCCGTCCCGCGCATCACCGACACCTCGATCCGCCCTCCTCTGTCGGTGAACTTGAAGGCATTGGACAAGAGGTTGAGCAGTAGCTGCTCGAATTTTTCGCGATCGATATAGAGCCAAACGGGCTCCGATGGGACGATGACCTCCATGCGGATGCCTTTGGCGCGAGTCGCGTCGCCGACCTCGCCGACAAGCTCGCGAACGACCGCGACCAGGTCCTCCTTGCTGTATTCCGCCTGAGCCTTGCCCGACTCGACTTTGGCGACGTCGAGAAGCTGATTGATCAAGCGAAGGAGCCGCAGCTGGTTGCGATGAAGCGCCTGAAGGTGCTCCTCCTCTTGGGCCGTGTGTTCCATTTTGAGGAGCGATTCCAACGGCCCGAGGGACAGCGTCAAGGGCGTGCGAAGCTCGTGTGAGACGTTCGCGAAGAAATCCGACTTCTGTTCATCGAGCTCTTTGAGCCGGACGTTTGTCAGCTCGAGCGAAGCCTTCGCCTTCTCGAGCTGAAGCTTGCCGTGAAACGCGTTTCGTTCGAGGCGGAGCCGAACCTGCTGGGACACGATGATCACCAAAAGCATTCCGCAGATGAAAAGCTGGTAACCAATGAAGTCGCGCGTGTCCTCAATGCCGCCCATGCCGACCAGGATGGGCAGCCAGTACATGCCGTACACCGTGAGACTGAACGACACAGCAAGCGTCCAGGGCCAGAGGGTGACGAATCCCACGCCGACCAGCATCATCACGAGGACGTACGAGTAGGGAGAGGCGTAGCCCTTATCGAGGAACGCGGCCACGATGATGAAAGCTGCGCAGAGGGTGAAAATCCCATACGTGACGGCATCAACGTGGCGTTGCAGTGCGACGTTCGAATTGATGATCAAGCCGAGTGCAATGCTGGGGCCGATGAACGCGATGCGTAGGAGCTGCAGGGTCCAGAAGTGATCCGCGATCGCGATCCATTCGTAAAACATGAACGGGACCTGAATCAAAAGCGTGATGAGGATGCCGGCCTTGAGCGCAACGAGGTTCTGCTTGAGCCGGTGCTCTTCGAACGCATCGACTTCGTCAGATGAGAGCTCCAATATGGCGTCGCGTACTTCCATCCGTCCTGCTAGGAAGCCAAGGGTCGGCGTTCTCCTGCCCGGTTGAGTAATCCTTCCATGATCTCGGAAGGCCAGTTTTCGGCGATAGGCTTGCCCCTCGCGACCGGTGTGGCCCAGGCCGCGCTGTGCTCTCCGACGGCCAGCTTGGTCTCTGAGCCATCAGGCGCGACGCGGAAATACTGAAAGGATAGATCCGCCGCACGCTCGGCTTCGTTTGCGACAGAAGAGCTCGTCGTCAAAGCGCCCATCCTCTCAACGGTTGGAGATGGGGATCACAGCAGTGACCGCCTCCCGCGTGATCCACGAAATTGCTTCTGCAGACCCGCAAATCCATCCATCCCATTCAATCGTGTTCCGTAGCTTGGCGCATCGGGCCACGAACCCCTGCCTCCCAAGATCAACGCCACATTTCTTTCGCTGCAAACCGCCCCGACCGACGCAACGACCTGCCGGAGCAAAGAAGAATCGTTGCAGCCTTCGGTCGCGGATAGACCCACCAGTCGAATCCGACTGTCGGTGCGTACGCGCTCGGTGATCGCCTCGGTTGGCGAGCGTGCGCCAAGCCAGACCGACGCCCAGCCGACTTCGCGAAGGCAAAGCTCGGCCAGAGAGAGCCCGAGGGTGTGATCCTCAGACTCGATGCAAGCGAGAAGACAAGTCGGCGCGTTTGGAGCCAACGGAAGCGATTCGGAAATTCGCGCCAGCGCACGCGACAAGCGTTCGGTGAGGATGTGCTCTTCCGCGATGCTGAGCTCGCCCGCAGACCAGCGACGGCCGACCTCGACCAGGACGGGGTCGAGCTCGTCCGCAACGTGACGCCAGGAACCCAACCGGTTGCGCGCCCGAATCAGCGCGAGCTCATGGCTCATGTCGGAGGACAAGGTGTCGAGCCATCGATCCACCTCGGTGACCACGGGCTCGTCGTGGGATTGCAGCCGGACGAACCGATCGAGCGCATCACGTGTGAACCGTCGGTGCCCGCCCGCCGTTCGCACGCAGTCCAACAGCCCGGTGTCGGCCCAGCGCTTCACGCTGGTCGTCCCTACCCCGATGAGACGGGCCGCATCCGATGTGCTCAGGAGCTGGGCCACTATTCTAGAATAGGGACGAATTGGTCGATTTACAATTAGAATGATAAATTACTCTATTGAACTAAAGTCCAATAAAGACAAATAGATAAGTGCTAAACAAACCGGCGCACGAGGTTTGGGTTCTACGCTTTGACGTCTTCAGGCGATCGCATTTGGGCGATGTGGACGAGCCGCGCGACGAATCTTGAACCCAGCGATCCTCTTTCGGCGAGCTAGACTCCATTTTCACAGGAATTTTCTTGGTTCGACAAAACTGGAGTGATTTCGCTCACTGTGCCATCTTTCGGTTCTGGCATGGGGAAACGCCTGAGAACGATTGCGGCCTTATGGGTGTATTTGTGGCCGGGCGTCGCGCTCGCCGAGGCCGAGCCAGCCCAAGGGGCGGGCATCAGCAGCGTCCTCAAGTCGGTCGATGACTGGTTCGGCGCCAATGTCGTTGGCCCGCTTGCCCAGGTTCTCTTTTTCGACCTGATCTTCTGGGACAACGGCTCCGACAGCGATCTCAAGCTCCCGTTCATCGTCTTTTGGCTCATCGCCGGCGCCGTCTTCTTCACGCTTCGCTTTGGCTTCATCAACATCCGCGCGTTTCGACACGCCTGGGTGGTAACCACCGGCCACTACGACAATCCAGACGACCCTGGCGAGGTCACCCATTTCCAGGCGCTCTCCTCGGCCCTCTCGGCAACAGTTGGCCTCGGGAACATCGCCGGGGTTGCCGTGGCGGTCGCCATGGGTGGCCCTGGGGCGATTTTTTGGATGATCGTCGCCGGCTTCCTCGGCATGTCGTCGAAATTCACCGAATGCACGCTCGGCCAGATGT
>CAMYMX010000260.1 GCA_947259605.1 uncultured Polyangiaceae bacterium
AGCGGGACAGGGCCGCCGCGGACACTGGCGCTGACGCTGACGCTGTATCTCGGGCCTCGACGTGATAGGGTCCGGCCGGGATCTGGCGATGCGAACCAAGCTCTACCGCAGGACCTTCCATAAGCTCACGCTGCTGACCGGCGCAAGCGTTCTGGTCCTACCGGCGTGCAGCGATGACGCCGTCACAGCGTCCAACGGGGTCACGCTCACGAGCGACGAGCGCAATCTCCTCGAGCGCTTTGCCGAGGTGTTCTTGCCGACCGATGGCACCTCGCTCAAACCCCGCTCCGAAGTTCCCGTCGTTGACAACATCGAGCACGCGTTTACCTTGATGGACGCGCCCACGCTCGACCAGGTCCGCATTGGCCTCAAGCTATTCGACTACGGCTCCGTTCTCATCGGCCTGCACTTCGCGCGCTTCGTCAACCTCTCGGCGGAGCGGCGGCTCGCGTACATCAGGCGATGGGAACAGGGAATCGACATGCAACGCGGGATTTCCACGCTCCTGAAGAAACTGGTCTGCTACGGGTACTGGAAGGACATCGAGGCAGGCCGCGCCATCGGCTACCAGGGCCCCGTTTCCGACGCCGGCGGAATCGCGCGCCTCGGCAATGCGCCCATGCCCCGCGCGACGAACGGGTGACGTCCATGGCGAACCTACCGATAGCGACGACCCAAGGCCTTCCCGCACTGAACGTGACGACGCCGGAGCAGATCCCCGAGGCGGGCCTCGACCTCGAAGCGGATGTCGTGGTCATCGGCTCGGGCGCCGCCGGCGCAGTGACGGCCTTCGAGCTGGCGCGCTCCGGCGCACGAGTTGTAGTCCTCGAAGCAGGGCCGCACATCCCGTCTAGCGAATTTCAGGAGCATGCGCCGACCGCGCTCGAGACCCTGTACCAGGACCATGGAAACCAGGTGAACACCACCGGAGACCTAGCCATCCTTCAGGGCAAGTGCGTTGGTGGCTCGACCGTGGTCAACGCAGCCGCCTGTTTTCGGGCGCCAAATCAGGTTCTCGCGCATTGGGCTGAGGTGCACGGCCTCGAGAACCTCTCGCCCGAGGCGCTGCGTCCCTACTTCGAACGCGTCGAGCGAAACCTTTCCGTCCATCAAAACCAACCGCACGAGGTCAACTACAACGGCCGGCTCCTGATCGAAGGGGCAAAGAAAGTCGGCATCCCGGCGTCCCCGATCTCTCGCAACATCCGGGACTGCGCGCTCACCGGGCACTGCGTCTCCGGATGCAAGACCGATCGCAAGCAGTCGATGCTGGTCACCTACCTGCCCTGGGCCAGCGAGCTCGGCGCGACCATTCTCAGCGGCACTCGAGCCGAAACCTTCGAGGTCAGCGGCCGACGTGTCACCGCGGTCCGCGCGATCGCCACCGATGCGGCCGGCATACAAAAGCCCGTCCAGGTGCATGCCGGCCTGGTCGTCGTCGCTGCGGGCGCGGTGCAGACCCCGCTTCTGTTTCAGCGGAACAAGATCGGAAACAGCAGCGGCCACGTCGGCCTCAATTTCGCGTGCCACCCTTCGCTCGCGGTATTCGGGGAGCACGAGAATGACATTTACGCCTGGGTTGGCGCCACGCTGAGCGCGCAAGCGGGCGACATCGAGAACCCCCTCAGAGGTGGCTATTTGCTGGAAGCCGGCATGGTCGGCCCCGTGATCACGAGCGCGTGGATCGACGGCGGGGTCGGCAGTGAGTTTGTCGAGTTCATGGAGAACAGCAAGAAGTTCCAAGCTGCAGTCACCTTGATTCACGACCACAACGTGGGCCGAGTCTATCTCGACGGCGATCGCAAGCGCATCGAGTACGACCTCGACGACCGCGATTTCGAGTCGATGCGGGAGGCGCTTCGCGGGACCGCCCGGATCTACTTTGCGGCCGGCGCGCGCCGCGTGTATCTGCCGACCACTCGCAAAACCACCATCGAAAGCGCGGACCAAGTCGACTCGGTGATCAACGGCCTTCAAAACGGGAAGCACATGTATCGCATCACCTCGTACCACCCGCAGGGGACGATGCGCATGGGCGCCGACCACAAAAAGAGCGTCGTTGGGCCGAACGGGCTCTGCCACGACCTCGACAACGTGTACGTGCCGGACGCGAGCCTGTTTCCATCGTCGCTCTTGGTGAACCCTCAGATCACCGTCTACACCATGGCCAGCTACATCTCCGACCAAATCCTGGCGCGCGGGTAGACGCGCCAGCCCGCAAACCGCCTTCCCCCGAGACCAACTACTCGGTGCGCTTCATGCGGCTGAAGCACCAGACCCCGCCGTCAGCCTCCACGAGCCTCCAGCCTTCATCTCCGAGCCCGGAGAACTGCTGGGTCATCGCTTCGGGCTTCTTGGCTGGGCGAACGCATTTGTATTCCCACTTGTGCGAACCCCAATTGCCGTGATGAGGGTGGCCCTTGCCACAGTGTGCACACGCCTTGCCCTGCTTGCAGTCTGGGCAGGCTTTGCCCTGGGTGCAGTGCGGGCAAGTCTTGCCCTCCGTGCAGTGGGGGCAGTCTTTACCAGCCGCGCAGTGCGGACACGCAGCGCCCTGTCCGCAAGTCTGACAAGACACGGCCTTGCCGTCTGCCTGAGATTCGGCCGGGGTGCTGCCAAAGGCAAGCCACATCAAGCCGGCGGTGAGAGCAGAAGCTAGAAGCACAGAACGCATGAACCCTCCTGAAGTTGAACGGGGCACGCTAGCACGCGTGGGCCCAACGGGGCGCGGAAAATGACGCGATATGGGGCGGAGTCGAACGGCTCGCGCTGCCGCGGGTGTTTGGGGGTGCGGGGCTTTAACTGATTGCCGGGTTTGGTTTAGTTACACCACCCGCCCACCCCCACCCGTAATCCTCCCTGGCGCGGCGTTCGCTTCGCTCCGCCTTGCTGGCGCATTCGCGCCGGGCTTCGCCCTTCGGGCTCGCGCTGCCGCCTGCCGGTTGGGAAGGTTGGTGGTCCTGTCTCCGTAGGGAGGGGCGCGGAAAAAGGCGCGACATGGGGCGGAGTCGGCGTGTGAGTGACAATCGGCAAGACAGCAACCCGCCTCCGATTGGCGCGAACTCCGAGGGGCGGCTTGCGTGGCCTCAGGCTCCCAGCCCCTCCGGCCACCTTTGCAAGCCGCCCCGTTCGACGCAGCCCCGTGTCGTGCCTTTTTCCGCGCCCCGGTACGCGGGCGCTAGCCGCCCTTCGCGGCGTCGATGAAGCGTTTGACCAAATCGGGGTCCTTGCGACCCGGCTGCGATTCGACTCCTGATGCGACGTCGACTCGGAACGGCTTCACGACCGCCACGGCTTCGGCGACATTGTCCGGTGTCAGACCGCCGGCGAGGGTCAGCTTGCGCTCCTTGGCAACCTCGGCGGCGATCGCCCAATCGAAGGTTCTGCCTGTGCCACCGGGGATGCCAGGAACGCTGGCATCGAGGAGAATATGCTCGCCGGGGTAGCTCCGTGCTAGCTCGATCGCGGTCCCGTCCTTCACAGAGATCGCCTTGTACGCGTTGGGCAAGAGCGCGGCGAGCAGCTCGGGCGGCTCTGCCCCATGGAGCTGGGCCAAACCGATGCCGGTTTCGCGCAAGATTTTGCGGACCTGCTCCAGACTGAAATCGACGAATACCCCGACGGTTTGGACATGATCGGCCCCGGCTTCGACGATCGCGCGCGCCGTTTGCGCATCGACGCATCGGGGAGAGGCCGGCCAGAAGTTGAGGCCGATCGAATCGACGCCCCGCTCGATGCAACGCAGTGCGTCGTCAACGGTGGTTAACCCGCAGATTTTGACCTCCGTCATGTCCGGAGGATGGTCCGACAGCGTCTCCCCGTCCAACCCGCACGGCTGCGCTTGCCGATCGAGTACCCCGGTTCTAAAAGGGCAACCAGTTGGACCCGGAACACGGGCGCAGGCCCTCCTAGGGGACTAGAATCGATGATAGAGCATGGAAACAACTGCCGCTGCGCGCGTTCAGCCCAGTCCGCGTGAAACTCTGGACTCTGTGGTGATTCGCTTCGCTGGTGACTCCGGCGATGGGATGCAACTCACTGGAAGTCAGTTCACGACCGCGACAGCAGACGCGGGAAACGACCTGGCGACGTTTCCTGATTTTCCGGCGGAGATTCGCGCACCGGCGGGCACTACCTATGGAGTCTCGGGCTACCAGATTC
Organism: uncultured Polyangiaceae bacterium; assembly: GCA_947259605.1. Taxonomy (GTDB): domain Bacteria; phylum Myxococcota_A; class Polyangia; order Polyangiales; family Houyiibacteriaceae; genus SG8-38. The sequence goes on from CAMYMX010000260.1 coordinate 4,162, forward strand.
AGTTTGCCTCGCACGACGTGCTGACTCCGGGTGACGCCCCCGACGTGCTGGTGGCCATGAACCCCGCCGCGCTCAAAGTGAACAGCGACGCGCTCAAGCGCGGCGGCCTACTGGTCGTCAACACCGGCGCATTCAGCTCGAACAACCTCAAGAAGGCCGGCTACGAGAGCAACCCGCTCGAAGACGGCTCGATGGATCGCTTTCGGATCTTGTCGCTCGACATCAACAAGATGACGCTCGACGCGGTCAAAGACGTCGGGCTCGGCGCAAAGGAGGCCAACCGCTGCAAAAACATGTGGACGCTTGGGCTCATGTATTGGCTCTTCGGTCGCGAACGCGACCAGACCGTCGCCTGGCTCAAGAACAAGTTCGCGAAGAATCCCAAGGTCGCCGAGGCAAACATCGCCGCGCTCAACGCCGGCCATATCTATGGCGAAAACGCGGATTTGCCTCACGGAATCCACGCCTATGAGGTGCCTGCCGCGCATCTCACGCCTGGCGAGTACCGAAACGTCAGCGGTAACGAAGCCACCGCCTGGGGGCTCGTCACCGGTGCACGTCTTGCCGGCCTGAACATGATGTACGGGTCGTACCCGATCACACCCGCCTCGAGCCTCCTGCACCAGTTGTCGCGCCTCAAGCATTTTGGCGTGACGACCTTTCAGGCCGAAGACGAAATCGCGGCGGTTGCCGCGGCCGTTGGCGCGAGCTTCGGCGGCTCGATCGGAGTGACGGGGACCTCCGGGCCAGGCATTGCCTTGAAGTCCGAAACGATCGGTCTGGCGATTGCCGCCGAGCTCCCTTTGGTGATCGTCAACGTACAGCGAGGTGGACCGTCGACGGGGCTGCCGACCAAAACGGAGCAGTCCGACCTCTTCCAGGCTGTCGTAGGGCGGAACGGCGACGCGCCGCTCGTGGTCTTGGCGGCTGCAACGCCGGGTGACTGCTACTACATGGCGATCGAAGCGGTGAGGATGGCCGTGAAATACATGACGCCGGTCATCCTGCTGACGGACGGCTATCTGGCGAACAGCGCGGAACCATGGCCTCTGCCTGACCTTAACGCGCTGCGACCATTCCCGGTTCAGTTCCACCGCGACCCGGAGGGTTTCCATCCGTTCCTTCGAGACGAGCAAACCCATGCGCGCGTTTGGGCGGTTCCGGGAACGCCTGGCCTCGAGCACCGCATTGGCGGCCTCGAAAAGGACCGCACGACCGGACACATTTCATACGACCCGCACAACCACCACAGGATGACCAAGATTCGTCACCAAAAGGTGGCTGGAATCGCCAGGGACATCGAGCAGGCAAAGGTCGACCAGGGCGAGGGTGAAGGCGACTTGCTGGTGGTCGGCTGGGGCTCGACCTATGGCGCGATCAGTCAGGCCGTGCGGGTCCTCCGCGAGAGAGGTCATGACGTTTCTCACGTCCATCTCCGCAACATCTGGCCGCTCCCCGAAGGGCTTGGCGATCTACTTCGCTCCTTCAATAGCGTCTTGGTCCCAGAGCTGAACTTCGGGCAACTGACGATGCTGCTCCGGGCCGAATTCCTCGTCCCTGCCGAGAGCCTCACCCGAGTCACAGGACAGCCTTTCCGAGTCGCCGGCCTCGTCGAGTCGG
>CAMYMX010000261.1 GCA_947259605.1 uncultured Polyangiaceae bacterium
CATGGTGAGCGTGAGCGGCCAGCTGGACTTGCACTACATCGAATTCTCCAAGCTGATCAATTCGCAGACCTTACGGACCGAGGTGCGCTTCATCCCGAGCGGCAGCGACTTCCACCGCCTGGCACGCTTTCTCGAGGCCCAGACCGGCCGCTTCCATGCCTGGAGCCCAGGGCAGCGTTTCGAGCCAGAAAGCGAAAAGCCTTCAGAGTAACTCCGAAGGCTTTGTTTCAGAACGGGCGTTCGTTGACCTGACGAATACGCTTGCGACGGCGGCGAGCAGCCTCAGCGGCCTTCTTCCGTTTCTTGATCGAAGGCTTCATGTAGTGACGGCGGCGTTTGAGCTCTCGGAGGATGCCCTCGGTGGCCATCTTGCGCTTGAGGTGCTTGACCGCACGCTCGAGTCCACGTTCACCAACGTGAACTTCGATAGGCTTGCACTGTACGGTTTCGACCATGAACGCTTCTGCTCCTTCTAAGAGCGCCGGAGGCTTACACAGTGCACGCGGCGGCGCAAGGCAGCCCGGTTTTTCCGGGGTTAGGTCTCGTAAATGCTCGTAAGCACGAACTTATTCGGCTCTGAGGCTCGTTTCGGCCCCGCTGGCCGCATTCGCCCGTTCAAAAACGAGCTTTCCATCGCCCGCATCGACGCGAATCGTGTCGCCCGCTCCAAATCGCCCCGCCAGGATGTCCTCGGCCAGGCCGTTTTCGAGGTAGCGCTGAATCGCCCGCTTGAGCGGGCGGGCGCCGTAGGCCGGATCGTAGCCCACGTTCGCGAGGAAGCCCTTGGCGTCGTCGGTCACGTCGAGCCGCATGTCCCGCGCGGCGAGACGCTTCTCGAAGATTCGGAGCTGCACGTCGACGATGCTCCGCAGCTGTGTGCGGTCGAGGCGGTGGAAGATGATCGTCTCGTCGAGTCGGTTGAGGAACTCGGGCCGGAAGGCGTCGCGCAGGTCTTCGGTGACCGCCTCGCGCATCGCCTCTTCGTCATCGAGAGCCATGATGTGATGTGAGCCGACGTTCGACGTGAGAATGATCACGACGTTCTTGAAGTCGACCGTGCGCCCCTGGCCATCGGTCAAACGACCGTCGTCAAGGACCTGCAGGAGCACATTCCAAACGTCGGGGTGCGCCTTTTCGACCTCGTCGAAGAGGAGCACTGCGTACGGACGCCGCCTTACCGGCTCTGTCAGCTGGCCGCCTTCTTCGTAGCCGACGTATCCAGGAGGTGCGCCGATGAGACGAGCGACGGCGTGCTTCTCCATGTACTCGCTCATGTCGAGCCGGATCATCGCCTTGTCGTCGTCGAACAGGAAGTCCGCCAGCGAGCGCGCGAGCTCGGTCTTGCCGACTCCGGTTGGCCCGAGGAACAAGAACGAACCAATCGGCCGGTTGGGCTCGCTCAAACCAGCACGCGAACGCCTGACGGCGTTGGACACGGCGACAACGGCCTCGTCCTGACCGATGACCCGCTCGCGCAGACGATCCTCCATGTGCAGAAGCTTGTCCTTCTCCCCTTCGAGCATCTTGCTCACGGGGATGCCGGTCCACTTCGAAACGACCTCGGCAATGTCCTCCTCGGTTACCTCTTCTTTGAGGAACGAGGCGGTGGTCTGCACCTCGCCGAGCTTCTCCTGGGCCCGGGTAACCGCGGATTCTGCCGCGGGGATTTCGCCGTACTGCAGGCGCGCAGCCTCCTCGTAGTCGGTCGTGCGCTCTGCACGTTCGAGGTCCAGGCGAAGGGTTTCGACCAGCTCCTTCTTCTCGCGGATTTCCGTGATCAGCTCTTTTTCGCGGAGCCACTGGGCGCGCATGGTGTCGCGCTGCTCTTGAAGCTCCGACAGCTCTTGCTCAAGGTCCTCGAGACGTTTCTTGCTCGCGGCGTCCTTCTCTTTTTTGAGTGCCTCGCGCTCGATCTCGAGCTGAGTCAGCTTGCGCTGAACCGTGTCGATCGGCGCAGGCAGGGAGTCGATCTCCATCTTCAGTCGAGAGGCGGCCTCGTCGACGAGATCGATCGCCTTATCGGGCAGGAAACGATCCGTGATGTACCGCTCGCTCAGCGTCGCCGCAGCGACGATCGCGGAATCTTGAATCCGAATGCCATGATGAATTTCGTAGCGCTCCTTGAGCCCGCGCAGGATCCCGATCGTGTCGGGGACCGAAGGCTCACCGGCAAACACGGGCTGAAAACGGCGCGCGAGCGCGGCGTCCTTTTCGATGCGCTTTCGGTACTCATCCAGTGTCGTTGCGCCCACGCATCGCAGCTCCCCGCGCGCCAAGGCCGGCTTGAGCATGTTGCTCGCGTCCATCGAGCCTTCGGCTGCGCCCGCGCCGACCAGCGTGTGCAGCTCATCAATGAAGAGAATCACTTCTCCTTTGGCGTCTTCGATCTCTTTTAGAACCGCCTTCAGCCGCTCTTCGAACTCGCCACGGTACTTCGACCCGGCAACCAGCGCGCCCAGGTCGAGCGACAGAAACTTCTTGTCTTTGAGGCCTTCGGGCACGTCGCCCTGAATGATTCGGTGTGCGATGCCTTCGGCAATCGCGGTCTTTCCAACCCCGGGCTCACCGATGAGCACGGGGTTGTTCTTGGTTCTACGCGAAAGAACCTGCATGACACGCCGGATTTCTTCGTCGCGGCCAATCACCGGGTCGGTCTTCCCCTGGCGCGCCGCTTCGGTCAGATCGCGTGTGTACTTCTCGAGGGCCTGGAACTTCCCCTCGGGATCGGGGTCGGTCACGCGTTGACTGCCCCGGACCTCTTGCACCGCCTCGAGCAGCCTAGCGCGGTCGACGCCCTGAGCGACGAGTGCCTTTTTCAGCTGTCCGTCGCTGTAAGCAGCGAGCAGGACGTGCTCCGCCGAGGTGTACTCATCCTTGAGGGCTTCGGTTTCTTTCCACGCGTTGTTCAATAGGTCGCGAAGGCGTGACGCAATGCCAGGCTCCGCACCGCCCGCGACTTTCGGCATACGGTCGAGGACCGCGCCCTGCGCACGGATCAGACCCTGAAGATCGGCGCCTGCCTTTTCGAGGATGGCAGGCGCCAGGCCGCCGGCCTGGGCAAGGAGCTCGAGCAGCAGGTGCTCCGGGTACACTTCAGGATTGCCACGATCGCCTGCATTTTGCTGAGCGGCAACCAGGGCTTCGCGTGTCTTCGTGGTGAGTCTATCGAGTCGCATTTCGACTCAAGTTAAGCATCGGAAAGAACCCGTCAATAGTTCGACAGAGGCCGGGAACGAGGCAATAACCCTCGAGTGCGTCCGCTTACTCTCACCGTCCTCGCCGTCCTGCTAATCGTCTCCTGCAAGAGCGAGCCCACGCCGACCGGTTTCGAGTCGCCGAGCGCTACCATTGATTCCCTGTTCCGTGCGTACGGCGTGCAAGGCATGCCTCAAGACGAAGCGCGCCGCCGACTTCAAGCGCACGAGCGATTCGAGCTCCTCGATTCAAAGCTCTTTCGAAGCTGCTTCTCCGATTGGCAAGGAGAGCACGATCAGGCCTTGGGGGGGTTCGTCTTCGGTCAGCTGGTCGCGGGGAAAGACGAGCTCGAGATCGACCTCGAAGGGCACACGGCCAAGGTTCGTGCAGCCTCGGCCCCGGTCGAGCTCACGCCGATTGTTCTCGTCAAACAGGATGCTGCTTGGAAGATCGACCTTCGTCAGAGCGTACCCCCGCAAGTCCGCCAGAGCCTCTACGAGGTCTACCGTCGCGCGCGCCGCGCCGAGCGAAAAGCGCGCTGAGCCTCTGGCTCAGTGAATCGTAAACGGTGTGACGTCGATGCGCTCGCCGGGTGAAGCGTTCTTCAGCGCCTCTTGCAGCATCCGCAGCTCCGTCGGGTGGGGATTGAGTGCGAGGCCGGCGCCCACGGTGCGAAGCGCAGCGTTCGTATCACCGATGGACGCGAAATACAGGGAATCGGTGTAGTGGCGCCAGATGAGCTGCACCTCGGTGTGCGGGTCGAGCGGTTGCCCGATCCGTTGGTACAGGTCTCCCCAGAGCACAGCGTGCTCACGCATCGCTCCTGCTTCGTCCGTCTCGGTCGTGTCGGCCGTCAGCACGCGATGGTACAGGTGCTCGGGAACGAGCAAGTCCATCAGCTCTTGAGTCGTTCTCACGTCCATCTCGACGTAGACCGGACGAAGCGCGGCAAGGCTTTGGAGCTCCGGCGCGCTCAGCGCGCCGTCGAGCACGTAGTTTCGGAGAAGAGGCTTCAGCTCGGGCTCGTCTCTCACGTAGCGGTCCACGAGCTTTGGGTAACTGAGAAGAGGGAGCGGAATCATCGTGACGTCGGGCCTGTTGAGCTCCTCGGCCTCGCCGCCCCAGTAGCGAAAGATTGTCTGCGGATTTTGGACCAGGACGATCGAGCGGGCGGGTAGCGAGCGTCGGAGCCCATCATCGAACACATCCGTATCGACAAAGCTCGCGAGCGTCGAAGCATCGAGCGAGCGAACGAATTGGAAGGACGCCGCTAGCGCGAGGACCGCCCCGAACGCGGGCGCCAGCTTCGGCCTGGCCGGCACCGCTTCCGCGAGCGCCGAGACCAAAACACCGATAGCGAAGACCGCGAAGATCGCGAGCGAGGCATACGAAACCATGAAGTAGGCAATCGCGTCGGGGTTGCCGCGCACGAAGCCCAGGGTGGCGCGCCCCAGCACGTACACGAGCCATAGTGTCAGCCAGAAAAGACCGAATTTACGGGACGCGCTGACCCGAAGCATGAAGTAGGCGCCGAGCAGCGCCACCGCGAGCGTCACGACATGGAGGTCCCGAGCTGTGGCGATTAGAACGTCGGCCAAGGTCTCTCCGAATGGCGCGACGGCTTCCGGTGAGATGCTTTTTTGAAACGCTTGCGCGGTGATGACCCATGCGAAACGGCCGGGGCTCGATGGATCGCCGAGATTCAAGAATGGGTCTTGGAGCGCTCGCAACGGCAGATAGAGGTAGGTCATCAAACCGGCCATTGCGAATCCGACCGACCATGCGAAAGGTCGCCAGCCCCAAGCCTTCCAGATCCCGAGCAAAAGCCAGAGCGATGGCACGACGGCGAGCAGGGCAATGAAGTGATGGTTGGCGAGCGCGAGGCCGAGCGCCAAGGCGGCCTGGTACAGCGGGCGGACGTCGCCTGCTTGTCCTTCTTGCCCCGAAATGGAAACGCAGAGCAGACGTTCCATCGCGATGCAAAGGAGTGCGGCTTGAAGAGCGTACACCTCGGGTCGCACCGCTTGAAACCACCAGCCGTGGCTTCCGGCAACCCACCAGGTTGCCGCGAGCGCGAGCGGAAAGCGCAGCGAGGGCCGAATCGCATCGCTCACCGACAGGCTTCTCTCGAAAGCAAAGAACAAGGCCACCGCGGCGATTGCGAGCAGAACCGAGCAGATCACGGCGGCCCGAAAGGAGAGCGCGCCGATCGGCAATAGATTCGCCGCGCCGAGGACGATCGACGCCAGTGGATGACCGGGCGGGTGCGAGACGCCGAAGTCCGCCGCCGCTGCGACGAACTCGCCGCTGTCGAGCCAATGCGCAAACCCCGACGCGGTGCTCAAATAAGCCAAGAGCGGCGGAACCCCGGCCAGAAGTCCCTTCATCCAGTTGGAACGCAAAGCCCGCCTATGATCAACCGACGCAGCCAACCGGGTCAAATCCCCGAACACCAACGGCCACTGCAAGGCATACCGGGGCGCGGGGGAACGGGATGTGGGGGTTCGACGGACGGGGCAGCGTCGTGCGGCTTGTGCTGCCGCGGGTGTTTGGGGGGCGGGGGGTGGGTGGG
>CAMYMX010000262.1 GCA_947259605.1 uncultured Polyangiaceae bacterium
ATTCGTCGGGCTCTACTTCATCGAGCTTCCAGCTCTCGTAGCCGATTTCGAGCTCGTCTCGCCAAACCGCGTGACCCCACTCGGGGTGCTGGTAGCCGATGCCCATCATCTGGAATCGGAAAACCGGCTCGAGCTCAATCTTGAGCTTCGTGCCGTCGCGCTTCTCAAAACCCAACGTTGCCCCCGAGGGCCAGCGTGTCCCGCTTTTCCACCGAATCGAGTTGGTGGCGCGAGCCATGCGCTCCTCGTCGGCTTCGGTGACGTCCTTCGGAACCTCTGCGTCGTCCGGGTAGGTCTTAATGATTGCGGCGGAGAGCTCTTCGGCGAAACCATCGGGCAGCTCCCGAGTCAAGAAGTGTGTGCAGAAGCCATCGAAGTGAATCGGTGACCAGATCCAGTACACGGCCGGATCGGTCGTCAGCCTGCTTGGCGCGCCCTCTTCATACTCGCCGACCGGACGCATGCCCCAGGACTTGTCGCGGACACCGATGACCTCGCTGCGTTTGACCTCAATTCGGCGGCCCTTGATGGAGATGAATCCCTCCCAAGTCCCCAACTGGGTGAAGCGTTGGGTGTCCATGATGAGACGGTTGCCGTCCCACATGTGGTTCTTGGGCTCCTGGATGGGAGGCGCCTTCGCGTGGAAGGTCAGGTCGCACTCGACTCCGGTGTCATTGGTTTCGATGACCAGGCGAATTTGCCGCATGGGATGCACCACCTCGACTCGAAGCGGCCCTGCGCTCGAGTCCATCGGATTGTCAGCGGCGCGGCGTGACGCGTGGAACGAGTGTTGAACGCCGTCCACCGCGATGCTGAAGTGAGCGTCTTGCACGAAGCGGTTCGGGTATCGTCCAAACGCTGCTTCGAACAAGAACGTGCCCGCTTTGTCGAAACCGTTGAACCAGTAGCGGTCGTAGGCGTTGCGGTTGACGATCCCCATCTGGTTGATCGGGACCGCGGCCTGATGGATCAAGTAATCGTCGAAATCCGTAATCATCGTGGCTTCCTTGCTAGGACAGCGTGACTCCACAGGCACGCAAAATCTCTTCGGTGTCGGCGCCGCGTTCCCTTGCTGGCGTCGGGTCGGCGGGCTTGGTTCGGGAAAAGCGCGGCGCAGCGACGGCGTGTTTGATGCCGTCGACCTCGACGAACGAGCGTCGCGCGACGTTGTGCTCGTGCTCGAACGCCTCAGCCGCCGCGAGCACCGGTGCGAAGCAGGCGTCGCTGCCCTCGAAGACCTCGCACCATTCTTCACGCGTTTTCTGACGGAAGACTTCTTCGAGCGTCGGCCGGAGCTCGTTCCACTTCGCAGGATTCAAATGCTCGCCTACGGCGGGGGCGCTGTCCACTAGGCCGAGCTTTTCGATGAGCTCTTTGTAGAACTGCGGCTCGAGCGCGCCGATCGATACGTACTTGCCGTCGCTGGTCTCGTAGACGTCGTAGAAGGCGGCGCCCGAGTCGAGCAGGTTCTCGCCGCGCTTGTCGGACCAAAACCCCTGCTGCATGCCGGCGTAGATGCTCGCCATCAACGCGGCGACACCGTCGACCATCGCCGCGTCGACGACTTGCCCCTTTCCCGATTTGTTGGCTTCGAGGAGCGCGCTGAGCACCCCGAACGCCAACAGTAAACCGCCGCCGCCGAAGTCGCCGACCAGGTTCAAGGGAACCGTGGGCCGTTCGCCTTTGCGGCCGATGGCGTGCAGGGCACCCGCCAAGGAGATGTAATTGATGTCGTGTCCCGCCCGCTTTGCCCAGGGGCCTTCTTGTCCCCAGCCCGTCATGCGCCCGAACACGAGTCGGGGGTTTGCTTCCATACACACATCCGGACCAAGCCCCAGCCGCTCCATGACGCCGGGGCGAAAGCCTTCGATCAGCGCGTCGGCGGTCGCGAGGAGCTTGAGAAGGGCCGCTGTGTGCTCGGTCTTCTTCAAATCAAGGGTGATGCTCTTCTTGCCGCGGCTCATGACGTCGAAGCTCGCCTGCAAGAACGACGGCTCGGGCCGGCCGACGCGAATGACTTCGGCGCCGAGGTCCGCTAACAACATGCCCGCAAAAGGGCAAGGACCGATGCCTTCGATTTCAATGATTCGAATTCCGTCGAGTGGACCCATCTTCAAAGCTCCGATAGTGCGCGTCGTAAGGTGATCGACGCGAGGTTTTCGTAGTCGAACTCGTTCTCTTCATCAATGATTTCGATCTGCTTCATGTACTGCCCAACGCGCGCCATGTTCATCGAGAAACGAGTGAGCGCCAAAATGAAGTAGTAGTCGAAGTTGGCCGTGCTGTGGCTGGTCGCTTGCTTCCATCGCGCGATCGATTCGTCTTTTCCGGGAAAGCCGGGAAGGCGTTCGAGTTCGAGGCCTTCGCTGAAGCAGCGGTCGGAGGCGAGCCACCATGCAAGGTCCTGGACTGGGTCGCCCAGCCTAGCCATCTCCCAGTCGAGCACGGCAACGCATTTGACGCCGTCGAAGATCTGATTCGCGAGGCGCGAGTCACCCCAGCACAGCGCGACCGGCTGCGCATCGGGCTTGTTCGACTCCAGGTAGTCGAGCGCCATGGTAATGTCGGGGTGCCGGGAGGCCTCCATGCCCCAGCGAAAGTACTCCTGCCAGTAGTCGAGCTGCTGATCGAGCGGCGTTTCGCCGCGCTTCGGTTGGGCTAGGAAATCGAAACCAAGCGCCTTCCAGTTGAGGCGATGGACGCGGCACATGGCTTCGAAGCCGTTCCACCAGATTGCTGTCCGTTCCTGTTCGGAGGTCTCTTCGGCGATCCAGCCTTCGTCGTGCATTGGCGGATTGTCGGTTGGGATCCGTCCTTCGACGCGTGACATCACGTAAAACGGCACGCCGAGCACCGACTTGTCCGACTCGAACCAGCGCACGACCGGTACTGGAACATCGGTTTTTTCGAGAAGCTGCAGCACCTTGGCCTGGAGCCCGACGTCATAGTACGGAAACATCACGTACTCTTCGGGCTCCAATCTCGCGACCAAGCCCTCCCGAAGCTCAATCCCGTCCTTCATGCAAACGAGATCGAAGAGCAGGGTGTCGCTCGAGAAACCGGTGCTCAGCGGTGAGTCGAGATCCTCGATGCGAATGTCCTCGGCAGACACTGAGAGCTTGAGGGCAAGCCAAGCCTTCAATGCGCTTGCGGTTTGTTCGAGATCTCGGTCTTCATCTGCAAAGGCCATTGCCTACCTCGGGCGCATTTGACTCGCTGCGCGGCTCTGTCATTTACGTCATTCCGCTGCAGGGGTCGAGTCCCAGCGGCGATCAACCGGGCCAAACATGACCGCTTCCAAGCTGAACGACCCACTGACGCTGCCGTGCGGAGCCCTGCTTCCAAATCGCATCGCCAAGGCAGCGATGAGCGAGCACTTGGCGTCGCCGAATCAGTCGCCAACTCGTGGACTCGTCCGACTCTACGAGCGCTGGTCGGCTGGCGGTGCAGGCTTGTTGATCACCGGCAACGTGATGATCGATCGAACGCACCTTGAAGCGGTTCGCAACGTCGCGATCGGCGCCGACTCGAAAATCGAGCGATTCCGCGACTGGGCCGAGGCCGGTACGAGCCATGGCAACCAGCTCTGGATGCAACTCAACCACCCGGGCCGCCAGACGCCTCGCCACCTCAACCCCGACCCTGGCGCGCCTTCGGCTGTCGAGCCGGTCAACCTCTTTCGTCGAGCCAAGGCGTTCGGCAAGCCACACGCCATGGATGAAGCGGAGATCGGACAGGCGATTCGGAGTTTTGCCAGCGCGGCTGCGTTCGCAAAGGCCGCGGGCTTTACCGGGGTGCAAGTTCACGGCGCACACGGCTATCTGGTGAGTCAGTTTCTGTCGCCGCTGACCAACCAGCGTTCGGATCGCTGGGGCGGCTCGCTCGAAAATCGTGCCCGCTTTGCGCGCACCGTGCTCGGCGAAATCCGGAAGGCGGTCGGTGATGAGTTCCCCATCGCCATCAAACTCAACTCCGCGGACTTCCAACGTGGTGGATTTACCGAAGAAGAGTCGATGCGCGTGCTTGGTATGCTCCAAGAGGACGGAATTGATCTCGTGGAGGTTTCAGGGGGCAGCTACGAGGCCCGCGTCATGCTCGACAAGGTGGAGAACAAGCGCGAAGCGTTCTTCCTCGAGTATGCGAAGAAGGCGCGCTTCGAAGTCGACATTCCGATGATGGTCACCGGCGGCTTCCGCGCTCGATCGATCATGGAAGACGCCCTTGCAGAGGGCGCGCTCGACGTCGTGGGCATGGCCCGGCCGTTCACGAACGACCCGAGCGTGGCGCGAGACTTGCTCGACGGGCGCACCGAACGCGCCGCCGATCCTCCCGTCATGCCCGGGCTCGGCCGACTGGGCGGCACTTTCGAGGCGATGATGAGCGTCGCTCAGATGGGGCTCATGGCGCGCGGAAAGAGCCCGACGCTGCGTTTCGGCGGCCTGAGTGCGGTGCTCAGCGCCCTGTATCAAGAGAGCGCCGATCTCTTCAAGCCAAAGCGTTCTTGAGGCCCCCTTCACAGCGGTGAGGACGCGCAAAATTTGCGCGCTGGACGGCAAAGCGCCAATCAGCCTTGCAGTTACGGGCGCCGTCGGTAGCATCCGGCCCCATCGTCTGGAGACCGGGGTCTCTAAAGAAGCATTCGCCAATCTTTTGAGGAGAGGAGGTGACCATGCTGTCGAAGTCTGCTGCGCGCGCGTTCTTTCTGTCTGGAACGTTGCTTTTCAGTGCGGTGTTCATTTGGCTCACGGTCGACACGTTCCAGCGCATTCCGGCTCAGACCAACTTGGATGAACTGACCGAATCGGTCGCACGCGGGAAGCAGCTCTGGGAGGAGAACAACTGCATGGGCTGTCACACGCTGCTCGGTGAGGGGGCGTACTACGCGCCCGAGCTGACGCGTGTGTACGACCGTCGTGGGCCAGCCTTCATCGCTCAGATGCTCCGGGACCCCGAAGCCGTCTACCCAGGGCAGCGTCGGATGGTGAAGTACGACTTCAGCGAAGCCCAGATCGACGACATGAACGCCTTCTTCGAGTGGATCGGCCGGATGGACCTCAACGGCTTTCCTCCGAAACCCACCATCGGTTTGGCGGGAGCGGCACCGATCCCGATCCCGGGCGGCGAACGGCCGGAGATCTTCTCTCAGGTTTGCACTGCGTGCCACGCCCTCGGCGGCGTGGGCGGTGCCATCGGACCCGCACTCGACTTCGTAGGCGATCGCTTCGATCGAGGGTACTTGATGAGGTGGGTCACAGACCCCCAGGCCGTGAAGCCCGGCACCACGATGCCGAAGCTCGGTCTCACCCAAGAACAACTCAACGAAGTCGTCATCTTTCTCTCCAAGCAACGCGAGGGCGGGCTATGAAATATGAATCGCAAAAAGTCGCGTACTGGTTCTTCGCCACCTGCATGCTCCTGCTGAGCCTCCAGCTGGTCTACGGCTTCATCATGGCGTTTGCGCACGCCGGCTACGACGTCCTGCACCCCTGGATTCCCTTCAACGCCGCGCGCGCGTCCCACAACAACCTCTTGGTCATGTGGCTCTTGGCGGGCTTCATGGGGGCCGCGTACTACATCATTCCGGATGAATGCGAGCGGCCGATTTACTGGCCGAAGCTCGCCTATGTCCAGTTGATCGCGTTCGTCATCGTGGGTGTCACCGCCATCGTCGGTTTCCACTTCAATTGGTGGGAGGGGCGCAAGTTCCTCGAAATCCCGCGTCCCCTCGACTACCTGGTCGTCGTCGACGTTC
>CAMYMX010000263.1 GCA_947259605.1 uncultured Polyangiaceae bacterium
TCCGAAATCAGTACGACATCGCGTTTGGCAACGACACGGATTTCGATCGGCACGGTATCGTCACCAGCAGCTGGGGGCTTCTCAACCCGAATCACTACCTCAGCGTCGCCATCAGTTACCTGTTCACCGAGCGAGACTGGAATGCGGAAGCAGCGATCGGAAAGACGCTGGTAAGCAGCGCGATGATCGACCGCGTCGCCAAAGACCTGCGCCGACGGCTTGCGGAGGTGCCCGTCGGCTTCAAGTGGTTCGTGCAAGGCTTGCTCGACGGCTCCTACGGCTTCGGCGGAGAGGAAAGCGCAGGCGCCTCGTTCCTGCGCAAGGACGGCAGCGTTTGGACGACCGACAAGGACGGCATCCTTCTGAACCTCCTCGCCGCGGAGATCACCGCCACGACCGGCCAAGACCCAGGCGAGTGTTACCAGAGCCTCACGAGGCAGTTCGGCGCACCCGTCTACGAGCGCATCGACGCGCCCGCGACGCCGGCACAGAAGGCCGCCCTCAAAGCAATGAGCGAGTCGGATCTCGACGCCTCGGACCTCGCTGGCGAACCCATCAGACAAGTGCTCACCAAGGCGCCGGACAACGATGCTGCAATCGGCGGCCTCAAGGTCACTACCGAGAACGGCTGGTTCGCGGCCCGGCCGTCCGGCACCGAGGACGTGTATAAGATCTATGCCGAAAGCTTCGTCGGCCGCGAGCATCTGGCTTTGATTCAAAAGGAAGCCAAGGAGCTCATCGGCCGGGTGTTTGAAAAGAACGCGACCGCTTGAGGGGCTAGTCTAATCGTGTTTCACTCCGCCGCGTGTTAGCGCTCGTAACCGGTGGAGGCGGCCGTCTCGGCAACGTCTTGGTTCGACGACTCCTCGAGCGAGGCCAAGAAGTGAGGGTTTTAGAGCCGGGAGGATTGCCCGAGTCTCTGACCGGCCTCGACATCGACTTCTTGTCCGGCACGGTTCTCGATGCAGGCGACGTTGCTCGCGCTGTCGACGGCGTGGACGTCGTCTATCACCTCGCCGCGAAGATCGACCTCAGTCCCAAGAAAGACCCGATGATGTACACCATCAACGTCGACGGGACGCGAAAAGTCGTCGACGCGTGTCTCGCTCGAAGCGTCAGGTTGGTTCACACGAGCTCCCACCATGCGCTCGTCCGGGAGCCTCTCGATCAGCCGCTCACTGAAGACAAGCCGCTCGCACTCGACGAGAAGTGCGATTACCATCGCTCCAAAGCCATCGGCGAAACGATCGTCCTGGATGCCTGTGAGCGCGGGCTCGATGCGGTGATTGTGAATCCCGGCTCGATGATCGGCCCGCACGACTACGAGCCATCCATGATCGGCGCAGCGCTCATCGATATGTACTTCGGCCGCGTTCCCGTCTTGCTCGAGCTGTTGAGCGACTACGTCGATGTGCGTGACGTGGCCGACGGCATGATCTCGGCAGCGGAGAAGGGCAGGCGGGGTGAGCGTTACTTCCTCACCGGTGAGGTCATTCCCATCATGCAGATGGCGTCTCTCTATGGAGAGCTCACCGGCGCCAAGGTTCCGACGCACGCGTTGCCGCTTTGGGTAGGTTGGGCCCTTCTGCCATTGTCGCTGCTCGCTAGCACGATCACCAAGAAGCCACCGTTCCTCACGGCCGACATGCTCAGGGCCAGCGTTTCGAATGAAGTGGTCTCGCACGACAAGGCACGTCGCGAGCTCGGGTACACCATTCGTACGCTCCGTGAGTCGCTCGGCGATGCAGTGGCTTGGTACCGTGAACAGGGCTGGCTCGGCGCATGACGCGGGTTTCGCCGTTGACATGCCGCCCGTGCTACACATGAATCAGCAATGAGCGGAAGAGAGCCCAAGCGCCACCAAGATCTCGAGGACGTCATCGACGTCATCGCCGCGTCTTACGATGGCGACGAGGAGATCAACAACCTCGACAGTGCCGCCCTCCCAAACAAGCGCGCGGTCATCACGGCCTTCAATCACATCACGCCGGTGATCTACATGGGTTTCTACACCACCCGTGCTCTGAACCGAACCAATCTTCGCTACGCGATCAGCGAGCACCTGTACCCAGCGCAGGACATCCTGGTCGAACAGATCGATCGCGCGATTCGCTACCAAGAACGGATGGGCCAAGTCTCCGACAAGAAGCCCGAGGGCTGGAGTGAAGACGTCGTCCTACGGCTGTTCCAGAAAGTCCCCGAGCTTCGGCGTGTCCTCAATACCGACATTCGAGCGGCGTATGACGGAGATCCGGCTGCTGCCAGTATCGAAGAGGTGATTTTCAGCTACCCCAGTGTGCAGGCCATTACCGCGTATCGGGTCGCGCACGAGCTCTGCATGGCCAACGTTCCCATGATTCCCCGAATCATCACCGAGCACGCGCACAGCAAGTCCGGCATCGACATCAACCCCTGCGCGCAGATCGGCGAGAGCTTCTTCATCGACCACGGCACCGGAGTGGTGATCGGCGCAACCGCCGTCATTGGCCGCAACGTGAAACTTTACCAAGGCGTGACCCTGGGTGCTCTCAGTGTCTCTTGGGACGAGGCGCGCGGATGCCATGCCACGAAGCGGCACCCCACCATCGAAGACGACGTGACGATCTACGCCGGCGCCTCCATTCACGGTGGAGACACCACTATCGGGAAGGGTTCGGTCATCGGCGGCAACGTCTGGCTTACCAAGTCCGTTCCGCCCGGGTCGAAGATTTTCGGCCGCGCGAAGTAGCGAATCGGGCCGCTTAGCCGGCTTCGCCGAGCTTCTCTTTGACCTTGTCGTAGACGGCCTTGAGGTTGGTCAGCTCGCTGAGCTCGTCTTCACCGATAGTGATCTCGTAGTCCTTCTCGACATCTGCAACGATCTCGATCGCCATCATGCTGTCGATGCCCAAGTCAGCGAACGGCGTATCCTCGGGGATGTCCTCGACTTCCGTCACCTCGGTGATGATCTGCCTCAGCTCGTCTTTAAGCTTGTCCGACATGCCGCCCGTATATGCTTGCGTTCCCGAACAGCGTCAAGCATTTGAAAACTGGCCGATTGGCCTGTTTCGAATGTGGTACAGACCAGAAATTACGGTACGTTAGGGCCCGCAGGTCAGATGAGCTGGATTTCCAAAAAAGCGCACAGCGAGTTGGCGCGCGTCCGCGATGCGCAAGCCAAGAAGATCTACCCGTATTTCCGACCGTTCGAGTCGGGAGGGCTGCATACGACGATCGCCGGGAAGCCGATCGTCAACTTCAGCTCCAACGACTACCTCGGCCTGACCACCCATCCGAAGGTGAAAGAGGCAGCCAAGGCCGTCATCGATCAGTTCGCCTGCGGGCTCAGCTCGTCGCGTGTTCAGGCCACCGCAACCTTGCACGTCGAGCTCGAGGAGCGTCTGGCCGCCTGGTTCGGATTCGAAAAGTCGCTGATCTTCACGACTGGCTACCAGGCGATGGTCGGCACCATCATGTCGCTGGCCGACAAAGACACCACGGTGGTCCTCGATAACTTGAGCCACGCCTGCATCCTCGATGGCACGTTCATGGCGGCCGGAACACCGATGCGTGCGCCTGAGGTGCGCTTCTTCAGTCACAACAGCGCTAAGGCCCTCGATCGCGTCCTCAGAAAACGGGACCGCAAGAACGCGCTGGTCCTGATCGAGGGCATCTACTCGCTCGATGGCGATGAGGCCAAAATACAGGAGTTCATCGATGTCTGCGCCCAGCATGAAAACGTCGCGATCGTCTGCGATGATGCGCACGGCACGGGCACGCTCGGCGCCGGAGGTCGAGGCATCATCGAGAAGTACGGCCTCGAAGGACAGATCCCGGTCGTCATCAGTACCTTTTCCAAGACCTTTGGTGGCATTGGCGGAATTCTGCTGGGCGACGCCGACGTGGTCGACTTCATCAAGCACACGGCGCGCTCGTTCCTCTTCAGCGCATCGTTGCCGGTGCCCATCGTGGCTGCTGCCAGTGCGATACTCGACATGCTCGAGGCCGACGGCGCGGACCTGGTCAGCGAGCTTCACGAGAAGTCCGCGTACATGCGCAAGGGCTTGACCGAGATCGGCTTCGACCTCGGCGAAAGCAATACCCACATCATGCCGATCATGATCCGCGATGAAACCAAGGCGATGATGACGCACGTGGGTCTCTTCGAGAATGGCGTGCTGATGGTGCCGATCATGTACCCGGCCGTGAAAGAAGGCGAAGAGCGCCTCCGATTGAATGTCACTCGAGGCCACACGTACGAGGACATGGACATGGCGCTGGACCTGCTGCGCACATTCGCCGATTCGTTCTCGCTGGTTGGCGACGCCTCGGAGTAGCGCGGATCGAGCGGCGGTTGTTCGGTTGGCCTTTGCCGTGCCGTGCCGGGGGCTGGTGGCACCGCTCTCTAGCCCCAGGGATCGCCCACACAGGAGGAGTCCGATGAAGCTTCAAGGGAATACGATTTTGATTACCGGCGGGAGCGCTGGGATTGGTTTGGCGATGGCGAAGGAATTCGTCTCGCTTGGGAACACGGTGATCATCACGGGCCGGAATGCCGACAAGCTCCAGGCTGCTCGCAAGGAGACGCCTGCCCTCGAGATCATCCGGAGTGATGCGGCGGATCCCGGCGCAGTGCAGGCCCTCGCCGCGGAGGTAGGGGACCGTTTTCCAGAGATGAACGTCCTGGTGAACAACGCTGGCGTGATGATCCCAAGAAACCACACGGGGCCCGCCGATGATCTCGTTGCGTTGACCGCCGAGCTCGACCTCAACCTGGCGGGTCCGATTCGCATGATCTCGGTCCTAATCGATCGGCTCAAAGCCAACCGAGGGGCCATCATCAGTGTGTCTTCGGGGCTCGCGTTCGTTCCCCTCCAGCTCAGTCCAATCTATTGCGCGACCAAGGCTGCACTTCACTCGTATACGATCTCCTTGCGCCAGCAGCTCAAGGACGAAGGGGTCGAAGTGATCGAGCTCATGCCGCCGGCGGTGTACACCGAGCTGACCGCGGACATGCCCGACGACGGAGATTTCAAGGTCTTGACGACCGCCCAGCTCATGGACGAAACCTTCAAGGGCCTCCGCGCAGGCCGCATCGAGATTCGTCCGGGCCAAGCCAACCAGCTCTACTGGATGTCCAGAATCGCCCCCGGCTTCATCAACGCTCAACTCGAAAAGGGCTCCAAGTCGATGGTGCCGCCTCTGGACTCGCACTAAACAAAGTCCCCTTAAACGAAACGGGCCCCAAGCTTTCGCTCGGGGCCCGCCCAGTGTGTCGGCCGAAGAACTTACTTCTTCTGCACCTTCTTCGATACGATGTGGAACTCGACTCTGCGGTTCATCGCCTGCTCTTCCTTGGACGTCGCGTCCGGTACGAGCGGCTTCTTCGGCCCGAAGCCCTGTGCAACCAGGCGTGACCTGCTGACCTGGCCTCTGCCGACGAGGTAGCGCACCACGGTGTTCGCCCGCTTCTTCGACAGAATCATGTTGTACTTGAGGCTGCCCGTCTTGTCCGTGTGACCTTCGACTCGGATCTTCTTGATCTCCGGGTGAGCGATCAACACTGCCGCGACGTTGTCGAGGAGTGCCCAGGAGCGCTTCTGTAGCTTGGCGCTTCCGGACTTGAAGTAGACCTTTTCGAGAATGTCGAGCTTCCCCGCACCGATGACGACGAGCTGCTTCCCTTGGCAGCCCTGATTCTCCACCGTGCCGGGATCGTCTGGGCAGTTGTCGATGCGGTCTGGGACGCCGTCGCCATCGCGAT
>CAMYMX010000264.1 GCA_947259605.1 uncultured Polyangiaceae bacterium
ACCGGGACATCATCGTGCTCGCCAACCCGGAGATCGCGAACCTCCCGGCCTGGGTCATTGCACTCGTTGCCGCGGGCGGCTTGGCTGCTGCGCTTTCAACGGCGGCGGGCTTGTTGCTCGTCGTGAGCACATCGATCAGCCACGATCTGCTCAAGCGCGTGTTCGTTCCATCGATCACCGAAAAGCAAGAGCTGCTTGCCGCGCGCGTTGCAGCCGGCTTCGCGGTCCTGATCGCCGGCTACTTCGGCATCAACCCGCCGGGCTTCGTCGCACAAGTCGTCGCTTTCGCGTTCGGCCTGGCAGCATCGTCGTTCTTCCCGGCGATCATCCTCGGCGTCTTCGCCAAGAAGGCCAACCGTGAAGGCGTGATCAGCGGGATGCTCGTGGGAATTATCTTCACCGCCGCCTACATCATCTACTTCAAGTTCATGGGTGGCACGCCCGACCAATACTGGTTCGGGATCTCGCCGGAGGGCATTGGCGCGCTCGGCATGCTGCTCAACTTCGCAGTGGCGTTCGTCGTTGGCCGGTTCACCCCGCCGCCACCCCAAGAGGTACAGGAAATGGTCGAGCACATCCGCATCCCCGCGGGTTCCTCGGCACCAACGGCGATGCACTAGCGATTGACTCGAAGCAGAGAGGTAGGTTGTGATGAGGCAAGAACGTAAAGACGGCCCTCGGCCGCAACGAGCATGGAGCGCCTGCTTCACAGCGATCGCCTGGGTCGCGCTAGCGGGATTCGTCCCCACCTCAACCTTGGCCCAACCGGCTCCTGGGGAGACAGCCATCGACGACGCGGACGAGGCCGTCGAAGCGGACGCCTTCAAGGAGAGCCCGGCGGACCTCGACCAGGCGCAAGCCGCGATCGAGGAGGCGGAGAGGCAGCTCGAAGAAGCCAAGAGGCAAATGCAGCTGATGGGCCGCAAGCTAGCGCCCGAACCGGAACCCATTCCTGGAGTGGGGCCTGGTTTCGTCTCGGCGGACGGTCGCGCCAAGAAGCTCCAGTGGAGCCTCAACGACGACGGGACGCTCTATTTCCGGTTGGCGACGTGGCTTCAGGTCTGGTCGCGGGCCATCCAGCTCGCCCCAGGCACCACGGTTCAAGGAAGCGACAACTCCTGGTATGGCGACGTCGCACTTCGCCGGGCCCGATTCTTGGCGTTTGGCCAGATCTTCCCCCGCGTCTTTCTCTTGATGCACATCGGCATCAACAACCAAACCTTCCGAAACGCCCGGAAGCCACAGCTCTTCTTTCACGACGCTTGGGTGGAGTTCCAAGTGAGCAAGAACAAGGCGTTCTACCTCGGTGGCGGCCTCATCTATTGGAACGGTATCTCGCGCCAGACCAACGCGAGCACGATCACGGCGATGAGCCTCGACCTGCCGATCATGAACTGGCCGCTCATCGAGCGTGAGGACCAGTTCGCACGCCAAGTCGGCATTTACGCCAAGGGAAAGCTCGGTCTCTTCGACTATCGGTTTGCCGTGACGAGGCCATTTACGGCATTCGACGTTTCGCTCACGGGTAACTCGTCGGCTCCTAACCCGACGGCGGTCGGGAACTATCGGGATACCAACGCTTGGGCCTACACCGGCTACTTCATGTTCCAGTTCAAGGACGAGGAATCCAACGTGCTTCCCTACACCGTCGGCACCTACATCGGTGCGAAGAAGGTCCTCAACCTCGGCTTTGGCGGATACGCGCACCCCTGGGGCGTGTGGTACGGCGAAACGGAGACCGATCCGGTCACCGGCGAGCAGACAATCCTGTCCGCCAAAGCTCGGACCTTGGTCATCGCTTCGGGTGACTTGTTCCTCGACATGCCCTTTGGAGGCGATGACGGCGGCGCGGCCACTTGGTACGGCGTCTATCAGTACCAGAACTTCGGACCGAACAACGTCCGGCCCGTCGGGATCATGAATCCAGCAGATTCCGGCAGCGGCGCAGGCAACGCCTATCCGATGATCGGAACCGGACATCACGTCTATTCCGAGCTCGGCATTCTCATGCCCGGCCACGTGGGTGAAGAGATCAAGTTCCAACCCTACGTGAACTATCAGGTCTCGAGCTTTGAGGGCCTCAACGATGCAATGCACCACTTTGGCCTCGGCTTGAACATGTTCATCCACCGCCACAATGCGAAGGTCACCCTCGAATACCGAAACCGGCCGATCTACAACGGCCAGAACGTCGAGAACCGAAAGGGCAACTCGTTCGTTTTGCAGATGCACCTGTTCATCTAGAAGCCAGCTTGGGGCCGTTGGCGTGGGAGGAATCCGACCGGGCCACCCACCCT
Source organism: uncultured Polyangiaceae bacterium (assembly GCA_947259605.1). GTDB lineage: Bacteria > Myxococcota_A > Polyangia > Polyangiales > Houyiibacteriaceae > SG8-38. The sequence continues at coordinate 2,298 of CAMYMX010000264.1, forward strand.
CTGCGAGCTAGCGCACGAAGGCCCGGAGGGGACAGTTCCAGAAAAGGGGACTGTCCCCTTTTCTTGTGAGGCGGCATACGATCGGCGTGAACACTGAATGTGCGTCATGACCCTTTAGGATGTATGATGGAAGGCTCCAGCTAGAGGAGCATCCAAATTGCCGCCCCAAGGGACTAAATTCCATCTAGTGCTCGCTGCCGCCTTGCTCGCGGGCTGTAGCGGCTCCATCGGTGGCGACGGCGAACGCGCCATCAACGATACGGTTGCCAAGAGCCTCTGCGTCGTCGACACGCCGATTCGGCGCCTGACGCGGTTCGAATACAACCGCACCGTCCGCGACCTGCTCGGCGACACGAGCAACCCGGCCGATCTGCTTCCGCCCGAAGAGGAAGTCGCCGGCTTCAACAACCAGGCCGCGGCGCTGACGAGCAGTGACCTGCTGATCGAGCAGTACATGAAGGTCGCCGAGGACGTGAGTGCGCGGGCCGTAGGCAACATGGGAGCGCTCATCCCCGACTGCGACCCGGACCTCGACGGGATCGACGCCTGCGCCTCGTCGTTCATCCAGGATTTTGGAAAGCGCGCGTTTCGGCGACCGTTGTCACAGAGTGAGACCGATCGGTTCAAGAGCGTGTTCGACTGGGCGATCGCCGACGCGGACCTCGGGCGATTCGAAGACGGCATCGAAGTCGTTCTTCAGGTCATGCTGCAGTCGCCTTCCTTCCTCTATCGCCCGGAGCTTGGCAAAGGCACTCCCATCGAAGGCGATGTTGTGCCGTTCACGAGCTGGGAAATGGCCACCAAGCTCTCGTACATGCTTTGGAACACGATGCCGGACGATGCGCTCTTCGCGGCAGCCGAGGCCGACGAGCTGCAAACGCAAGAGCAAATCGCCGCCCAGGCCACCCGCATGCTCGAAGACGAAAAGGCGCGCGACCTCGTCCGCAACTTTCACACGCAGTGGCTTCAGCTGACACATCTCGACAGCGTGACCAAAGACACGGTGGTCTACCCCGCTTACCAGAGCTCACTCCGCGGGCTGTGGAAGGAAGAGATTCAAACTTTCGTCGAGCAGGTGATTCTCGAACGTGATGGCTCCTTGGAAACCCTCCTGACCGCGGACTACAGCTTCATGAATGAAGAGCTGGCAGGCTTCTATGCCGACGACGTGCTCGATTCGGTCTCGGGGCCCGAGTTTCGGCAGGTGCAAGTCGACCCGGAACGCCGGGCGGGCTTCCTCACGAGCGCGGGCCTCATGGCTACGCATGCGAACGTCAACCAAAGCTCGCCGGTCTTTCGCGGGAAGTTCGTGCGCGAGCAGCTCATGTGCAACACGCTGCCGCCTCCGCCAAACGACTTGGTGATCGTGCCGCCAGAGCTCGACCCGACCAAGACCACCAAAGAGCAGTTCGAGGAGATCGGCGCCAACCCAGCCTGCGCTGGCTGCCATACCTTGATGAACCCCATTGGCTTCATCTTCGAGCACTACGACGGCATTGGGCTGTGGCGGGACCAGCAGAGCGGCAAGAACATCGATGCCACCGGTGAGGTCGTCCAGACCGACGACATCGATGGGAACTATGACGGCGCTGTCGAGCTCGCGAGCGCGCTCGCGGGTAGCACACAGGTACGAGAGTGCGTCTCGTCTCAGTGGTTCCGTTTCGCATACAACCGGACGGTCACGCCCGAAGACAGTTGCAGTATCGAGCAGCTCAATGACGTGTTTCGCTCCTCGGGCTTCAACATCAAGGCGCTCCTGGTCGCCCTGACTCAGACCAACGCGTTCCTCTACCGCCGTGCGGTCGAGCTCGAACCGAACGCAAACGGAGGTGCGCTGTGAAACGGATCAAACGTCGCGCCATGCTCAAGGGCACGCTTTTCGGGGGCACGGTGGCCATCGGCTTGCCCATGCTCGATGCGATGTTGCCCCGGACGGGCTCTGCTCAAACCGGCACGGCGCCCAAGCGCATCGTCTTTTGGTTCACGGCGAATGGCACTCGACAGGACATCTGGAGCCCTCCAGCGAACATGGACTTGAACGGGCACCCCCTTCACGCCGCGATGGCGCCGTTCTCGAACAAGTTGATCTTCCTCGACGGGGTCGATCAAGACGTGGCCTACGACTCGATCGGCGACGGCCACCAGACCGGCATGGCCTGCGTGCTGACCAATGCCGAAATCCTTCCCGGCAGCTTGTTCTGCGAGGGAAACTGCGACGCGGGCAACGAGCAGTACGTCGGCTGGGGCGGCGGTCAGTCGGTCGATCAATACATCGCGGACGAAGTCGCGAAAGACGCGGTCACCAAGTTCAAATCGCTCGAGCTGGGCGTGCAGGTCAGGAGCTCGTCGGTCTGGTCCCGGATGTCGTACTCGGCGCCCGATCAGCCCGTGCCTCCGCGCGAGGACCCGAACCAGAACTTTACCGACTTCTTCAGCGACATCGACTCCGATCCGTTTGCGCTGAGGCTCATCCAGAAACGGCGAAAGAGCGTGCTCGACGCGGTCATGGAGGACCACGCCGCGTTCCAGAGCCGCCTTGGCTACGAAGACAAGCAGAAGCTCGACAAGCACCTGCAGTCGATTCGAGACCTGGAGCAAAGGCTCGCAGTCACGACGACCTTCGGCGAAGCCTGTACCTCTCCCGAGCTGAATCTGCCTGGGGGCAGCTTCGAGCAGAACGACATGTACCCCGTCACCGGCAAGGCCCAGATGGACATGCTCGTGATGGCGCTCGCCTGCGACCTCACTCGGGTCGCCTCGCTTCAATGGTCACGCTCGGTGAGCGGCGTCCGTTTCAACTGGGTTCCGCAGGTTTTGGGTGAAGGTCACCATGGCCTTTCACACTACGACGACAGCGATGGCAGCGCGCGCGCGGACCTCCTCGAGATCAACAAATGGTATTCGGAGCAGTTTGCCTACTTGCTGGGCTTGATGGATGGCATCCAGGAAGGCGACAACACCTTGCTCGACAATACCGTGGTGGTTTGGGTCAATGAGCTCGGTAAAGGAAACAACCACACCCGCCGGGACATGCCGTTCATCTTGGCGGGCGGCTGTCAGGGCTATTTCAATACGGGCCAGCACATCGACTTCGGAGGCGAGCCCCACGGCAAGCTCTTGGTGTCGCTGACACACGCGATGGACAAACCGGTCAACACCTTCGGCGTGCCGCAGTACAGCCAGGGACCGTTGGGCGGCTTGGCCCTCTAGCGGCGAGCGCCGATCGGCCAGTATGGGTCACGCGCGTTCGCGCTGGTGAGCGCGCTGTTTGCACGGGTCGGTGCGCCGATCGGCCAGTACGGACCGTGATTGGGTCGTGACTGGCGGTTGGGCATGCCGCTGAAATAGTAGCGGTTGAAGTGGCTGCGCACGTAGACACCGTACGGAACGTAGAAGCCGGAGAAGTAGAAGTACTGCTCTTCGAACGAGG
>CAMYMX010000265.1 GCA_947259605.1 uncultured Polyangiaceae bacterium
CTCGAAGACGGTCATCACCGGCGACGTGACGCAGATCGATCTGCCAGGTGGAGCGTGCAGCGGGCTTCGGCATGCCGAAAAGGTGCTCTCGCGCATCAAGGGCATCGACTTCGTCTACTTCTCCCATACCGATGTCGTGCGTCATCCGCTGGTGCAACAAATCGTCCAGGCCTACGATGTCCACGAATCGGGCTCTTCCGACGGTGACATCTAAGCTCTGCCTGGTATGCTAGCCGCCACATGAACGACCGAATCTATGACGGCGCGCTGGACCTGATCGGCCATACACCCTTGGTGCGGCTAGCGCGAATCAGCGATGATGACGGGGCCGAGATCTGCGGCAAGCTCGAATCCCACAACGTCGCCGGTTCGGTGAAAGACCGGCCTGCGCTTTCGATGATCCTCGCCGCCGAAGCATCGGGGGAGCTTCGCGAGGGCTCGACGGTCATCGAGGCGACCAGCGGCAACACCGGGATCAGCCTCGCCATGATCTGTGCCGTTCGTGGGTATCGCTGCCTGATCGTGATGCCCGAAGATATGAGCGCAGCGCGTCGCCATCTGCTCAAGTCCTATGGCGCCGAGGTGGTCTTGACCGGAGCCGAGGACGGCATGGCAGGCTCGGTCGAGCAAGCAGAGCGGCTTTTGCGAACGACGCCCGACGCAATGATGTGCGGCCAGTTCGAAAACCCGGCCAACCCGGCGATTCACTCCGAGACGACGGCAGAAGAGATCTGGGAGGCGACCGGGGGCAAGGTTGACGCCTTCGTGGCCGGCGTGGGCACCGGCGGTACGCTCACAGGGGTCGGGCGCGTGCTCAAGAAGCGCAACCCGGATATTCGCTTGGTGGCGGTGGAGCCACGGGCGAGCGCGGTGCTTTCGGGTGGGAAGGCGGGACTGCACGGGATTCAGGGCCTTGGGGCCGGCTTCATTCCGGAGGTGTTCGACACCAAGCTGCCGGACGAGGTGCTGACCGTGACCGACCTTGCCGCAGAGCGCATGACGAAGCGACTTGCGCGAGAGGAAGGATTGCTGCTGGGGCCGTCCGCCGGCGCAAACGTTCATGCTGCTCTCGAGTTGGCACACAGGATGAAGCCGGGGCAGCGGGTCGTCACGATTCTGTGCGATGGCGGTGAGCGTTACCTCTGCTGAACACGGATGAGCGAGCTCGTCAAAGCTTCGCGCGCACTGAGTCGCGTCGTCACCGCCCTCGAGTTCAGTGAACCGGTCACCCACGTGTACAACCCGCTTCAATACGCGAAGCGCCCGCACGAGCTTTATTTGAGCCGTTTCGGCTCGGGGTCCAAAGAGGTCGTGATGGTCGGTATGAACCCCGGACCGTTCGGCATGGGTCAGACGGGCGTCCCGTTTGGCGACGTGGGCTTCGTCCGCGATTGGATGGGGATTGAAGCACCCGTCAATCGTCCCGCCCGTGAGCATCCAAAGCGTCCCGTGCTCGGCTTCGACTGCGAGCGTTCGGAAGTCAGCGGCTCCCGTCTCTGGGGTTGGGCTCGAGAGCGCTTTGGCACTCCGGAACATTTTTTTTCGAGGTTCTTCGTCCTCAACTATTGCCCTCTGCTTTTCATCGAATCGACGGGTCGCAATCGTACACCCGACAAGCTTTCATCCGGCGAGCGGACTGCGCTCCTGCCTGCATGCGACCAGGCGCTGCGCGAGGCCGTCGAGATCCTCTCGCCGGGGCTGGTCGTCGGCGTGGGCGCATGGGCAACCAAGCGTGTGCGCGCCGCGCTCGGCGAGGGAGGCCCGTCGATCGGCACGGTCCTCCACCCCAGCCCTGCAAGCCCGAAGGCGAATCGCGGTTGGGCGCCACAGGCCGAAAGCGACCTACGGGACTTGGGCATCGACTTCTAGGCGCGCGCTGCGCATCGATGCGCTATGCTCCGCTTGGGGGTCCGAGGAGATGCGGAGCATAGCCATCCAAGTTGGAGCCATCATGGCGCTCGTTGTGGGTTGCGGACACGAGTCCGCCGCTACGCAGCAGATACGAAGCGCTGCTGCGGTCGATCTCGACTGTGACGCCTCGATGATCGAGTTCGTGGATGACGCGGCCATGCAGAAGCGAGTCCGTGGGTGCGGCCAAACGCTGACGTACATGTACAAGTGCAATTCGACCACGGCCGGTGGGAAGGACTGCCGCTGGAAGCCGGTCCGGGACGACAGCAACAAGCTCGACTAGCCGCCGTCAGGGCGCGCCGCCAGCACCAGCTCCTGTAGCTCGCCGATAGCAGGGTTGCTCGGGTCGAAAGTGCTCGCACGCTCGAGTGCCGCCGTCGCCTCTGCGAGGTCCCCGCGTTCGAGGGCAGCGCGCGCATTCGCCAGCTCGTCTTTCGCGGCCTCCTCGCGTTCGTGCGGAGAGAGAGCGTCCGGTCCGGCATCGGTTTCAGTGGCAGTGGCAGTGGCAGTGCCGGTGCCAGCGTCAGCTTCAGTGCCGGCGTCAGTGCCGGCGTTGGTGGTTCTTGGGTTGCAGTTTTCAACCGCGATCCACAGAGCCAGGAGGAGGCCGATCGCCAAAGTTATCCCCAAGGGAAGAGCATTGCGCCGACGTCTCGATCTCGAGGGGCGACGTCCGTCGTAGGCTTGTTTGAGTGCCGACACGAACGTTCGGGCGCTTGCATATCGCTCCGAGGGGCTCTTGCGGAGTGCACGAAGGATGGCGGCGTCGAGCGCGATTGGGATTGCTGCGCCTCGATTGGCCTCGCTTGGCGGCACCGGGTCGGTGCTCATCACCTTGTGTGCAACCGCCAACGCCTCGATTCCAGGAAACGCGCGTTCTCCGCATGCCGCTTCGTAGATGACCGCCCCGAAGGAGAACAAGTCGCTCTGCTCACTGTACTCGCCGCTCCGCAGCGTCTCCGGTGCGGCGTAGCACGGCGTCCCGAGGAACTGACCTTCCTTGGTCAGGTCAGCGTTCGGGATTCGCGCGATCCCGAAATCCGCGAGCTTCACCTGGCCGTTGCTAGTAATCAGCAGATTCTCGGGTTTGAGGTCCCGGTGGATCACACCGGCGATGTGGGCTGTCGCCAAGGCATCGGCGACCTGTTGGGCGAGGTCCAGCAACTCGTCGCGGGACAGTGGACCGCGCTTTTTGAGCGCCTGCTTCAGGGTGTGCCCAGGGACATACTCGAACACCAGGTAAGGGCCGACCTTCGGGTCGTCTCCTACATCGAATATCTGAACGATATTAGGATGTTGAAGTCGAGCCGCGGCGCGGGCCTCGTTTTGAAACCGGCTGAGGAAAATCTCGCGCGTCTCGGGATCCAGCGCGAGATCGCGGAGCGTTTTCACTGCGACAGGCCGGTCGAGATCTGCATCGTGCGCCAGATAGACGTTCCCCATCGAACCTGCGCCGAGGAGCCGGTCGATGCGGTAGCGGCCGATCTGTTGCGGCAGTTCTTCCATGGGCGCGATCTAGTCCATGCGGGAGCACGGGGCTAGAGACGGTGGAGCTTCAAGGTATTGGTGCGCCCTGAAGGGGGCCAGCCAAGCACCATCGCGAACGCCTCTCCGCGTTGGCAAAGGTTCTCTCGCACGAGCAAAGAGGAAGCGATCCGAAGCGTCTCATCGAGCGACTCCGGGGGCACCTCGATTCGGGGGATCACCCCCCATTCGAGCGCGAGCCGCCGCGCGACACGAACGTCACTCGTGATGGCCAAAATCGGAGCACGCGGGCGATGCTCCGCGAGCAGGCCCGCCGATCGACCATCCTGGGTGAACACCACGACCGCTTTGATCGGCAGATGCGTGGTCAGCACGGCTGCGGCGCGCGCCGCAGCGTTTGCAAATGACCAGTCTTCTTCGTCCACGCTCTTGAGGTCGCGAAACTCTCGCGCGAGGTCTTCGACGTAGTCCGACTCGACCTCGCGAATGATCGCATCCATCATTTGCAGCGCCTGCAAAGGGTAGCGGCCCGCTGCGGTCTCCCCGCTGAGCATGACCGCATCCGTCCCGTCCATGACCGCGTTGGCGACATCCGCCGCTTCTGCCCGCGTCGGTCGTGGGTTTCGAATCATCGAGTCCAGCATCTGTGTGGCGGTGATCACGATTTTACCGTGTGCATTGGTTTCCCGGATGATTCGCTTCTGAATCATCGGCACCTTTTCCGCGCCGAGCTCCACCCCGAGATCTCCCCGGGCTATCATGATGCCGTCGGACGCGTCGACGATGTCGGAAAGGGCCTCGACGGCTTCAGGTCGCTCGATCTTGGCGATCACCGGAACGTCGCCGGCGAGGGCTTTGGCTTCTCGCACGTCGTCTGCCGCTCGAACGAACGAAAGGGCCACGTAGTCCGCCTTCAGGACGGAAACCGCAAAGGCCAAATCCTCGCGATCCTTCGCGGTCAGAGCCGGCCCTGTGATCGAAACGCCCGGTAGGTTGAGCCCCTTGTGGTTGGAAAGGGTGCCGCCATCCTCCACGATCGTATAGACCGTGTCGCTCTCGACCCGGTCGACGCGTAGCCGAATGAACCCATCATCGAGCGCGATTGCATCCCCGGGCTTCAGGTCGGCGCCCAATGACTCATGGGTGACCGAAACGATGTCTTGGGTACCCTCGATCTCATTGGTAGTCAGGGCGAAGCGATCGCCTTGTGCGAGCTCGATCGAGCCCGCTGCAAACTTGCCAACGCGCATCTTGGGGCCCTGCATGTCCGCGAGGATCGCCATCGGTCGGCGCGCCTCGGCCGCAGCCTCACGGATCAGCTTCGCCATCTTGGCGTGTGACTCGTGGTCACCGTGTGAGAAATTGAGCCGCGCGCAGCTCATCCCCGCTCGGACGAGCTCGCCGATCTTTGCCTTGGTGTCGCTGGCGGGCCCGAGCGTGCAGACGATCTTGGTGCGTCTCACCTCACTTTTGTAGCCGGGTTCCTGCCTCCAGCCAAGCTAGCGCTGACGGTAGCGGTCCGGTTCCCAGCGGCTCAGGTTCGACCGGAAGCCCAGCCGCACGACAAACGTCGTGTAAAGCGTCCATTGGCTGCGATCGCTCGTCGGCTGCGTGTTTCGAAAAGATGGATCGCTGTTCACATGACGCGCGGCGATTCGAAGCCAGAGGCCGCGCAGCGTCGTGAGCGGTCGGTAGAGCGGCAGGCCGAATCCGAACCCAATACCGAGACCGGTCGTTCGCTCGCCGTCGAGCGCAAAGGCGGGCCCGATCTCGAAGAAGATCGATTGGAGCATCAGATCTACGAACTCGTTCCAGGTTTGCTTGTAGAGAAAGAAAAGCGCTGGAAAGAGCGGACGGAGGTCTACGCCAACAAACAGGTGCTGGCCGGAATCGGGGCCCCAGCGTCCCGACAGAACGAGTCCGGCGACATCGGCCACGAGGAAGCGTGCCTCGCCGACGACGTTGGGGTCCGCCTTCCGGTCGAGCCAGGTGGCCCCGGGCCCCGCGCCGAGCGCGAGCGTCAGCCCACGATCCCAGCGGCCATAGAGCCCGTCCCCCGTGCGTTGCGCGCTCGAAGACGCGGCAAACGACGAAAGGACGAGGATCGAGCCTACGATCACCCCTCGGCGGGCGCCCCGTGTCATGATTCCCCCATGCACTGGGCTGCGTGGCGGGTCAAGAGATTGAGGCTGTAGACTGTACGCATGGGGCGTTCGTTCGGCTTGGGGCTTCGAAGCCAGCTCATG